>CAIVKH010000008.1 GCA_903906425.1 uncultured bacterium | reverse complement strand
GCGGGCGTCAGTAATGTGAATCCGCTGGCCGACGCGGACAGTGACGGCCAAAACAATCGCAACGAATACTTGGCAGGCACGAATCCGACCAACGCTGCAAGTGTCTTCAAAGCCAGCCAGTTCACGGCGACCAACGGCTTCACTCTTCGCTGGCCGGTTGTATCGGGAAGAAGTTACCGCGTTCTTACGACGTCCAGTCTGGTGCCCGGCATCTGGACACCTGCTGCTGGTCCGTGGACAGCAACCGGATCAACCAATATGTCATGGACGGACGTCACCTCCGCCACGAACATGATGTACCAAATT
Organism: uncultured bacterium; assembly: GCA_903906425.1. Lineage (GTDB taxonomy): Bacteria > Verrucomicrobiota > Kiritimatiellia > CAIVKH01 > CAIVKH01 > CAIVKH01. The sequence goes on along the minus strand of CAIVKH010000008.1, from coordinate 46,653 downwards.
CAAGCGACCGCGCCATGAACAAGCGCAATCACTTCTTTTTCCGGCTCGGCTTCGGCAAAAACCAGTTCCAAAGTCCGTAATATGCTATCAGGACACAAAAAATTGGGGATGCATGACAATGTTTGGTTTCCAATCATTGGAGGACGCGGGCAGCGCAGATTCCAATCATTGGAACATGCCGTCCGCAGCGTTCGGTGGACGGCTGCCTTCCTTGCTGTGTTCGCAGGATTGTGTTTCTGCCCATCCAATCTTCTTGCTGACACGCACTACGTCTCACTCTCCGGTGGGAATACGCTGCCCTATACCAATTGGGCAACTGCTGCCACGAACATACAATCTGCAATTGATGTGGCCATCTCAGGCGATATAGTCCTCGTAACGAATGGTATTTATGCAGAAGGTGGACGAGTCTCGAACGGATGCTTAGTTACAAATCGTATCATGATTGACAAACAGGTGACGGTTCGCAGCGTAAACGGTCCCACTGTAACGATTATTAAGGGAACAGGCCCGCCGGACAATAACTCAGCAGTGAGGTGCGCCTACGTTGGTACGAACGCAATCTTATCAGGCTTTGGCCTGACAAACGGCAACACGCGCAATTCCGGCAATTTCTGGAAGGATATTTCTGGCGGCGGAGCTTACTGTGAGGTTTCCGCTTTGGTCACCAACAGCATTATCACTGGGAATTCTGCGGCCACCTATGGCGGGGGTGTTGCTGGCGGAAAGCTGAGCAATTGCACATTATCGCACAACGTCGCCCGAGACGGTGGGGGGGGCGCATTTGACGCTATTTTGAACAACTGTATAATTTCTTGCAACTCAGCAGGCTTGGGCGGCGGCGTGTACGGTGGAACAATAAGGAATAGTGCGCTTTCCGGAAACTCCGCCTTCTATTTTGGCGGAGGTGCGGTAATGGGGACACTTGCCAACTGCACATTGTCGTATAACTCCGCCGGCCAGGAAGGCGGCGGGTCTTCGTATAGTATATTGAATAATTGTATAGTGTATTACAACACGGCGTTATTCAACCCGAATTATGATGGTACTAATCTAACCTATTGCTGCACTACGCCATCCCCTGGCGGACTTGGCAACATTACATGCGAACCGCTCATGGCAAGCTTGTCGCATCTGAGTGCCACATCACCTTGCATAGGATCAGGAACTTACGCATTCGTTTCTGGCGCAGATATTGACGGCGAAACGTGGCAATCGCACCCGTCCATCGGTTGCGATGAAATATGCGCTGGCGCCGTTACCGGTTCTCTTGCCGTATCGATTAGTGTCTCATACACGAATGTTGCAATTGGATTCCCTTTAACATTCACCGCTTACATCATGGGGCGAACAACGGCCAGCATATGGGATTTTTCCGACGGAACGTCGCAGGTCAGCAATCAGCCTTGTGTTGCACACGTCTTCGCAGCAACTGGCACCTATGCGGTCGTCTTGCGAGCATTCAACGAAAGCAATCCTAATGGTGTACAGGCTATCATGACCGTGTGCATCCAGCCTTCTGTAATACATTATGTGGCCTTATCGAATGCAACTCCCTCCGCTGCTTTTAGATCTTGGACTACAGCTGCAACGGACATCCAGTCAGCAATAGATGTCGCATTGCCGGGGGATCAAGTTGTTGTATCGAATGGTGTCTATTCGGAGGGAGGACGTGTCGCGTATGGCTTTTTGACGAACCGCGTTGTTCTGGATAAGCCGATTTGGGTTCAAAGTGTCAATGGGCCAACCGTCACAACTATTCGCGGTGAGCCAAAACCTGGCGATAATGCCGTACGTCCCCTGTATATGGGTGCAAATTCTGTCTTGTCGGGATTTACTTTGACGGGGGGCAATGTTAAGACGAATGGATATTACATTAAAGAAACAGACGGCGGTGGGGCATGGTGTGACCCATCCGCCGTAATGAGTAATTGTATTGTGTTGTCGAATTCGGCGTATGGAAGCGGTGGCGGCGTGGCATTCGGAACGATGTATGCTTGTACTGTGAAAGATAACTCGGCGATGCATGGTGGCGGTGTATATTATAGCAGACTATTCAATTGCACTATCACAGACAATTCCGCCGGAATCTCTGGTGGAGGAACCGAGGATGCAACAGTGATAGATTCCACCGTGACAGAAAATTCGGCTCTTAGTGGATCTGGCGGGGCAGATTACAGTGTCTTATATAGTTGCGTACTGTCAGGAAATACTGCGCCGTATGGAGGCGGCTCAGGAAACGGCACGCTATACAATTGCACCGTGGCTGGCAACTCTTCGTCGAATAATTGCGGAGGATCGAGCGGCGATGTACTATTTAATTGCATTGTATATTCCAATGCTTCTCCCACTAATGCAAATTATTCGGGCAGCATATTTTCATATAGTTGCACTACGCCTATGCCAACTTCTGGAGTTGGAAATATCACAAGCAATCCACAGTTTGCAGATTTGATATCGTCCGACTTCAGACTTCGTTCGACATCACCATGCATTGATTCCGGCCAAAATCAGGAATGGATGACCAATGCGACAGACATTGCGGGACTTCCGCGCGTACTGAACAGTCATGTTGACATGGGTGCTTATGAGTTTCGTTACGAATCGTCTCTTAGAGGGTTGCTGGCAGGGGCATGGGGTATGACTAATGGTGCTATGCGTGCCGGAAACCCGTCAACTAACTCCCCATACAAGGCAGCGGCCATCATGGTAACAAATGTACCGACGAATGCGGTAGATTGGGTTCTGGTTTCCGTGCGGGAGAGTCCCACGGGGACGCCTGTTGCATCCGTCAGTGCCATCTTGCTCTCAGATGGTCGGATAGTAGGGGCAGACGGCAGCAGTAATGTCAATATTGAAGCCAAGGGAAACCTCTATGGCGTCCTCCAGCACCGCAATCATCTCGCCGTGATGTCCGCGAATCCAATATTCACCAATCGCATCGTGCAATTCGATTTCAGCGCGGATCCGAATCTGCTTCGGGGCGGAACAAACGCGGTCGTTCAGGTTTCGACAAACCGATGGGGAATGATTCCCGGAAATGCGGATGGTGATGGACGCATTGGCCCGGTGGATGACCTGATACGGAAGTCCCAAGGACCGTAATATGCTATCTGATTACAAGAGATTCGGGGTGTATTGCATGATGGGGATCATTCCAATCATTGGAAAACACGGGCAGAGTAGATTCCAATCATTGGAACATACTGCCAGTAATATGCCGTTCATGACCATTCTTCTGGCTGTGTTCGCGGCATTGTGCTGCTGCCCATCCGATCTTTCTGCTGCCACACGTTATGTCTCACTGTCCGGCGGAAATATCCCGCCTTACACCAACTGGGTCACGGCCGCCACGCACCATCAGAAGCAATTGATGTGTGGGCATCCAAATATGCGGCGAACAGCTCCATCGACCGATGGCCTTCATCTTGTTAGCATCCGCTAAAAACCGCTCTCTTTTGCGGCATAATATACTGATCGGTCACTCGCCGCCGATTATCGCCTCCCATTCCCACCCGCTAAAAATGCCCCCAATTCGCGGCATAATATAGTGAGCAGTTCATAGCTGTTCCAAGCACCTCACTGGCCAGTGGCCTCAACCGCCGGCCCTCCAACCATACGTCCGGCATCACGCCGGCCGTTCCCAACCAAACCTACGGAGAACTCCCATGCGAATGAAAATCACCCTCGTATTGTTTTTGGCCGCGCTGGCCGCAGGCTGCGATGACGACCGCGACCGACTTGCAGCCGAAAACGCACTTCAGCGCCAGCAGGTCACCACGCTGACCACCAAGAACAGTGCGCTGCTTGAAACCCAATCCAAATCACTCGGCGAACTACAGGCGGAACGCGAGCGTTCGGCGCAGGTGCTGGCCGAGGACCGCGTGCTACGTACCCACCGAGAACTGGCCGCGGCGATCATCGTGCTACTGGCCTGTTCGCTGGCCGCCAGCCTGTACGGTCACGCACGTCGTCGAAAGGATCGCGATGTATCCGCCGGCTGACCGGCGCGCGCGACTTCCGATGATCATCGCGGGCGTCATCGCGCTGGTCCTGCTGGTGCGATGGATTCTGGCGGCGACCGAGCCGCCAGACCGCGAACTTATAGATCTGCTCAGTCTGCTGGTGCGTGTGCAACTGACCAGCACGCTGCTGGCCAACGCGCTGACGTTCGCTGCGGTCATCCTGGCCGCGGCGATCATCCCGCTGACCGTCGTCTGGTCGGTGCAGCGAGCGGAGCGGCCACCCCCAACAACCATCCCGGAGAATTCACATGCACCGCTTCAAACGCCAGTCACTCCACGTGCGCTCGATGGGCGCGAAGATCGCGTTGATCTGCCGGACGTCGATCACGCGCAGATTCCGGCGCGAACCGCGCGCCAGGAGAAGACCGAAAATTCAGAAACGAAATAATCCATCACACTGCACAACGCAGCGGGAGGCGTGTCCATGAATACGCCTTTCCGTTATCCGTGGCCGGCGTCCGCGCTGACGCAGGCGGACATGTCGGCGCTTCACGCTGTTCGTGAAAGCACTGAAGCACGTGTACCGATCACGGAGCTGATAGCGCGCGCCGTGCGGCACACGTACGGCGCCCACCTCGAAACCGAAACCAGCGGGCGGATCATTCATCTGCCCGCATCAAATCAAAACCAACAACAGGAGAAAGCCGCATGAAAATCATGCTCGATAGAAAAACCATCAAGGACGCCGTCGCGGGCCTGACCCGCGTGGTGTCCAAGCGCACGTCGTTGCCGATACTCGGCTGTGTGCGCATCGCATCCGAGGACGCCGGCTGCACGATGACCGCCACCGATCTGGACCAGACGCTGGCCTTCAAGTGCAAATCCAGCGCGTTCGAAAGCGGCACGGTGATCGTGCCGTTTGACACACTGAACCTGCTGACGCGCGGACCGGACGCGGAGCCGGTCACGTTCGAGTCCGGCAGGAAGAAGGAACTCACCATCCTGAACACGGTCGCCGGGCAGGAAATCGGACGCACGTTCGAGGTCGCTGATCCCGACGAGTGGCCGGGGCCGACACCCGCGGCGGACGTCGGTCCGGTTGATCCGGCGTTTCTGGCGAACTTCCGCCGGGCATCGCTATTCGCGTCCGACGATCAAAGCCGCGTCATCCTCAACGGCGTGTGTCTGCACGTGGATGAGAAGGCTGGCGATTATCTGGTGACCACCGATGGCCGGCGCATGGGCGCGTTCAACACGATCAAGCTGCCGTTGCGTGAATCGTGCGTCGTTCCGGCAAGCCGGTTCATGCTCTGGTCCAAGCTGGTGCCGGATGAACTGCTCATCGGCAGCAAACAGGAAAAGGAATCCGGCTGGTTCCGGTTGGTGACCGCGCAGTGGGATTACCGCTGCCGCACACAGCCGGGCACGTACCCGAACTGGCGCATGGTTGTGCCGGGTGAGGACGGCGCACATCAGTTCAATCTGAGCGAGACCGATGCCGAGTTGCTGAAGAAGATCCTGCCGACGTTCGCCGGGCACGATGCCCACAATCAGCCGGTGAAGTTCGATCTTCGCGACAGCCGTACGTTCATCGTCGGCAGGGGCGAGGATGACAAGCAGCCGAGCCGATTGGAACTGACGGACACGCGCAGCATCGGACCGGCGGGCGAGATCAGCGTGGACAGAAAGTATCTGCTCGATGCGTTGACCGCGGGCTTCCGCGTTTTCCGCTTCGAGGACGAACGCAGTCCGCTGACGAGCCGCAGTGAAGATGGCGGGATCCATGTCGTGATGCCTTTGCGCTCCGGAACCACGCCCTCAAAACCGGAGCCCGCGACGAATGTCACGCAAGTGGCATCCGATCCCGCGAGCACGCCGGCGACGGCACCCGTCGCGCCGGCAGCAGCTCAACCGCAAGCTCAACCCGAACAGAAGGAGAAACGCATGAGCAAGACAGACACAACCGCGGCCCCCGCCACGGAACCGAGCGCGCTGGACCGCGTGCTCGCCGCGTACGAAACGGCGAAAGCGAAAGTCCGCGAGGCCAATGAGGCACTCGCGATGATCGCCGCCGCCGTCAAGGACGCTGCGAAGGAAGACAAAGCCCGCCGCCAGGAAGTCGAGAGCGTCCGCTCCGGCCTGGCGAAGTTGCAGGCGATCAAGGTCTGATCTGACCGATAAGAAGATCAACCCCGGGGCCGCAGTTCCAATGATTGGAAACTGCGGCCCCACTTTTTTCCAACCATTGAAAGTCTGAAAAACAAAACAACAAACAAAGGAGAACGAAGATGAGCATGTATGACGTGTTGCTCGCCGTGGGCAACGGGCGCCGCCTGGACACCGGACGGCGTTTCAAGATCACAGTGCTGGCGCGAGGTCCGCTGGACGCGGCGGTCATCGCCGAACAGAACACGGACCCCGCGCTGGGCGAAAACGAATTCAGCTACGCCAAGCGCGTGTCTCAATTGGGCGGCCGTCCGCCCGCCGCGATGGCGCTGGCGGCGTAATCAACACCACAAGAAAAACAGGAGAAAAATCCATGCTGAAATTGAACGCCAGCTACAGCAAGAAAGTCCCGGTGCAGGGCGAGGAATACTCGTCGCAGAGCTACCATTGCTCGGTCGAAGTCGAGTTGAGTGACAAGCTCGACGCATCCGACATCCAGGAGAAGATCCACGAGACGTTCGCGCTGGTGCGCGATGCGGTGGACAGCGAACTGCACGGCGGTGCGCAACCGGCGCAACCCGCAACGACCGCACAACCGTCCGTGCGTGTGCTTCCACCGGCTCAGCGCGCCGAGCACCACGACGGCGGGCGCATCGCCACCAAGGCCAGCAACCGCCAGATCAAGTACATCCTCGATCTGGCCAAGTCGCAGGGCATGGGCCTCAGCGACGTGAACGCCCGTGTGAAAGAGCAGTTCGGCACCGGAAGCGTCTATGCGCTGGACCGCAAATCAGCCAGCCAGTTCGTGGACGAGCTGAAGGCCGCGGCCTGATCAACTATCGCGAACGCGAAAGTTGATCGAACACGGGGCGGGCAACCGCCCCGTTTTTCTTTTTTCAACCCCAAGGAAAACATGAACGCACAAACACTGATGAGCTATCGCGACCGGCCGCACTGGTCGTACAGCAGCCTGAACCAGCTGCTCAATCTCTGCTCGCTGCAATGGTTCTTCGAGAAAATCGAACGCATCCCAAAGCCGTTCACGCCGGTCGCCATCGCATTCGGCGGCGTGTACCACCGCGTCATGGAGTTCATCGCGCTGACGCGCATGGAGCAGAAGTTGCCGACCGAAAACGACACGCGCGATCTGTTTCACGAACTGTGGAAACGCGAAGGCGAGGACGGCCCGCCACTGGAGAAGGACGAGGAAGTCACGCCGGAAGAATTTGCCAGTCAGGGCGCGGAACTGGCCGTCGCCTACCTCAAGCAGATCGAGCCCGAGGAGCGCGTCGTCACCATGAACGAAGTATTCGCGGTGCCCGTCGGTGACAGCGAACGCCCGCTCGTCGGCGAAATTGATTGTGTGGTGGAGCGAGCCGGTGATCGCAGCATCGTTGACTGGAAGACGAGCGCGAAACGCTGGCCGAAGTCGCAGGCGGACCGCTCACTCCAACCCACGATCTACCTATATGCCTACCGGCAACTGCATCCGGAGAAAGCACCACAGTTCCGGTTCGACGTCGCGGTGAAGAACAAGACGCCGGTCATCGAGCGGAATATGACGACGCGCACTGGCGACGACTTCCAGCGGCTGGAGTGCCTTGTGCATAAGGCCGAACAAATCGTGCAGCAGGATGTATTCTACCCGAGCGACCAAAGTTTCATGTGCGGTGGCTGTCCATTCCGTGAGCCGTGCCGTGCATGGCACCGGCGGCAAGCACGCGTGATGTCGCTGGCAGCCTGATCCAGAAAAAATCGAGAGTATTCAACAAAACCACCGCCGTTCCCCAACATGGGGCGGCACAACCAAGGAACAACAACATGAAGAAGACATTTCCAACGCTCTATAAGAAAACCAGCGCCGGCGCTGACCAGTTCTGGTCCATCGAGACGGACGGAAACACCATCCTCAGCCGCTGGGGACGGGTGGGCGGATCGGAGCAGACCACCACCGACACGATCTCCGCCGGCAAGAACATCGGCCGCGCCAACGAGACCACGCCCGACGAACAGGCGGTCGCCGAGGCACAGGCGCAGTGGGAGAAGAAAAAGACGCGGGGCTACGTCGAGAACCTGTCCGATGCGCGTGACGGCAAAGTGGACGCCGCCGTCGAGGGCGGCATCTTCCCGATGCTGGCCCAGAAATTCCGCGACCACGGGCAGAAGATCACGTATCCGGCGTATGCCCAGCCAAAGCTCGACGGACACCGTTGCGTTGCGATGGCGTCGGGACTCTGGTCGCGCACGCGCAAACCCATTGTCAGCGTGCCGCACATCAACGCGGCGCTGAAGCCGCTCATCGGTACCGCGGTGTTTGACGGGGAACTTTACTCGCCGGATTTCCACGACCGCTTCGAGGAGCTTTCCAGCCTCATCCGCCCCGCGTATGCGAAGCCCGGTCACGACGCCGTGCAGTATCATGTATATGACTGCGCGATGGCCGGGCCGTTCTCGCTGCGGCTGGCGTATCTCCAGTCCGTGCTCTCCGGCGCGAAGCATCCGCTCGTGCTGGTCGAAACCATCGTCGTGAACAACGAGGACGAGCTGATGGCCGCCTTCGAAAAGTTCCGCGCCCAGGGATATGAAGGGGCCATGGTGCGGAATGCCGCCGGGCTCTATGTCAACAGCCGGTCCATGGATCTCCAGAAGATCAAAGAAATGGACGACGCGGAGTTTCTGGTCACCGGCGTCAACGAGGGCCGGGGCAAACTCGCCGGCCATGGCATCTTCGTATGCCAGACGGCGGACGGCACGAAGTTCGAAGCGAAGATGATCGGCGCGCTGTCCGGGCTGAAGAAATACCACGACGACCCCAGTCTGGCTGTCGGCCGGATGCTGACGGTGCAATTCCAGGGCTTCACCAACAAGTCCGGTGTGCCGCGGTTTCCCGTGGCGCTCAGGTTCCGGGAATAGCACGCGATGACTGGCGGGCCGGGTGTCACACGCATCCGGCCCGTCGCTCTTGCTCGACGAACACGGCGGATCATCCGCATCAACCATGAAAACAAACCAAAGGAGAAAACCAAGAATGAATGACAATCCAATACTCGACGCCCTGACGCGGGAGGGCGTGCTCATCAGCGTAAGCGTGAGATACCCGCGCTTCACCAAGCGGCTTCAGCCGCAAGACCTGGGACTGGAGGACACCGATGTGAACGAGCGGCTCATTTCGCTCGGTCACAAAAAACTGCTCTCGAAGGACGCGCTTGCTGACCTCGGTCTGATCGAGTCGCGAACACACGCGTTGGTCGAACGCAGTTCGTTCTCGTTCCTCGGCGGCATCGCCCGGTTCCTGCCGAATGCGAAGCTCGACGAGGTGCAGCATGGCCTGGACGAACTCGAAAAAGACTTCGCCGTAGCCCGCCAGAAATTCCTCGATGATTATGCCGAGCATCGCAGCGCGGCGCTGGTCGAATGGGAGCGCACGGCCAGAACCCTGCCCGGTGATCCCGCGAAGTTGCTCGGCACGATCCGCGGCGCGTTTCCCGATGCGGTGGAGTTGACGGCCAAGTTCGGCTTCGACATCCACCTGTTTCAGGTGCGCGTGCCTGAACGTGTCAGTGCGCAGCTCGTGCGGTTCGCCGACCAGCAGCAGATCGTCGCCGCCCGCAACAAGGCGGCGACCGAAGCCACACAGCGCATCCGCGACGGCGTCGAGAACTTCGTCCGCGATGCGGTGGCCACATTGCGTGAGCAGACGGCGAATCTCTGCAACGAGATGCTGACGGCGATGGATGACGGCAAGTCGGGTGTGCATCAGAAGACACTCAACCGGCTGGTCAAGTTCATCAACGACTTCAAGCAGTTGAATTTTGCCGGAGACGGCCAGATGGAACAGCTGCTCGAAAAGGCACGCGCCGACCTGCTGTCGAAGAGCGCGGAAGACTACCGCGACGACGCGTCGGCACGCATTAAATTGCAGCAGGGCATCCGGCAGCTCGGCGACAGCGCACTGAACCTGGCCAAGCAGGACAGCGCGGAGATCGTGAGCAGTTTCGGACAGCTCGGCGTCCGGAAATTCCAGCTCGCCGCCTGACACAACACAAGTCACGCAATCATTCCACGGCAGCCATACGGCCCTGCTCCACTTTCGCCAGTGGGGTGGGGCTTTTCTTCTTGCAGACCGGGGCAAACACTCTGACGCAAACGCCAGTGCCGATTGGCGCGGATATCGAAACATGCCGGCTTGGATGACGCAGAAGGAATCGCCATCTGTGAAATTATCCTAGCGTGTAGTCACAGGGCTGTTGATCGTTGGTGCGACGGTATTGATTGTTCCGCTGGCATCCACGTCGAATGGATCGATGCAAAGGAGACCGTGCGCGCTGTTCTTCGATTCGCCGCGATATGAAAACCATTTCCGGTTGTCGGGGCCGTCGAACACGGCGAGGTGGCCTCCGGCAAAGAGCTTTCCGCGCGAATCCTTCTTCCACGGACCTAGCGGCGAATCGGCCGACGCAACGCCGGTCCAGTAGCCGAGCCATTCAGGGAATTTTTCATCGCGATAGATTTCGGCGTAGAAGAGAAAATATTTCGTGCCGATCTTTTCGACCCACGGGCCTTCGAGATAATCCGGCTTCGCGGCGATGCCGATGTCGTTGTTGTCCGCTGTGACGATGCGCTGTGGGTTGCCGAGCAATTTCACTTCGTCGTGCGCGATGCCGGTCAGATCAATTTCCTGAACGTCGATGTTGCCATGCGGGATGAATGCATATGTTTTCCCATCGCTATCGCCGAAGAGCGTCGTGTCGCAGCCCGCGCCGCGAATCCATGTGATGTGTTCGTACGGACCGGAGATTCTGCCAGCAACTCCGATGAACGCATAACCCGCCGAGCCCCACGTTCCAGCCGGATTGTTTTCCTTCTTCAGCCAGTTGTCGGCCGTGAAAATCAGATAGAACTTTCCGCCAATCTTGTGAATCTCCGGCGCCCAGAAACGATTTTTGTACGGACAATTTTCCGGCAGCACCGACGACTTCACGAGCCAGTTTTCAAACTTCCACGACTTCAAATCGTGCGACGAATAAAGCGCGATACCCGGCGATCCGCCCTGATCCGGCTCGTTCAGAAATTTCTCCTCGCGATTTCGAAATGGCCACATCGTGAAGACGAGATAATACGTGTCGCCTTCACGGATGATGCACGGATCACGAATTTCTTTTCGCGGCGCGGTCTGGCCTTCGGTGTATTGAAGATCGAGCGGATTACTCCACACAAAGTCGCCCGCACGGCACGACATCGTGACGATCGCGATGATCAGCATTGCCGCAGAAATTATTTTCCTCATGTCATTCGCCTCGTTCACAACTTCCAATGATTGGAAATTGCGTAGCCGCATTTTTCCAATGATTGGAACTTTTCCTATTTCGCCGCATCGCCGCGGCAGGCTTCGCGAATTTTTTCGGGATCAACTTTCCAGACTTCGCGGTCGTAACTGAGGAAACCGTTGCTCTCGGTTTCGACATCACAGAGCTGAACCTTGAAGTCGCCGCTGGTGCCGGCTGTTTCACGTTTGCGCCACGGTTCGCGATAGAAATTGGCGAGGCGGTGCGTGAACCAGCGCTTCGACGCGTCATCCACGGGATACAATTCTTTCGCGCTGCTCTCGCCATCCTTTTTCGGATCGTACGTCCCCGTGGCCCACAGCTGGCCGGGCCAACTGTGTCCGATCGCGGCGAGGCCGAAGCCGGCGGTCTCACTGTCGAGGCAGATGCGGCGGCCGTCTTGCGGCGCGTCTCCGCCGTGCGTGTCATGAATATCACCACCGCCGTGACGCGGAAATCCGCTGGCCTCGTTGATGAGACGCGTTGGGTCGAGTTGCTTCGCCCATGCCGCGTGGCGCAGCGTGTCGTACTGGCCCCATCCTTCGTTGAACATATCCCATGCGATGATGGACGGATGATTCCATCTCTGCTGGATGAGCGTCCGCATTTCCATTTCGCACTGCGCGGCAGCTTCTGGAGACTTCGGCAAGTCGGTGAAAGGATCGCCTTCGTTGCCGCTTGGCATGTCCTGTAAAATCAGCAGACCGAGTTTGTCGGCCCAATAATAATAGCGCTCTGGCTCGATCTTGATGTGTTTGCGCACGGCGACGAGTCCGAGTTTCTTCGCGGCTTCAATGTCGAACCGGAGAGCCTCGTCTGTCGGTGCGGTGTAGATGCCGTCCGGCCAGAATCCCTGATCGAGCGCACCGGGCAGCATGATCGGTTTGCCGTTGAGCATCGGGCGCGGAATGCCCCGTTCGTCTTTGCCGACGACAATGCTCCTCATGCCAACATAGCTGCGCACGGTGTCGAGCACGGCACCGTCGGCTGACTTGAGTTGCACGGTAAGATCGTAAAGCACCGGCGAATCTGGCGTCCACGGCTTGGCGTCCGGTATCGGGACGTTGATGTCGGTCGTGACCCAGATCATCCGCGCTTTGTACCACGCCAGATTTTCGCGAACGCCTTTCGTCAATTCGGAACCGAGCGTATCGGTTGCCGTCGCGACAGTCTTTCCGCCCTCGCTCACCGTGACGGCGACTTCGGTTGTGCCGACCGGCGTGCGCGCGTTCACGGTGAGTTTCAAAATGCCCGCCGTAAGATCGGCAATCGCGTGCAGCGACTCGAAACTCGCCTGCGGCACTGGTTCAAGCCACGTCGTCTGCCAGATGCCGGAGCACGGCGTGTACGCTGCGCCGCCGGGATGCAACGTCTGTTTGCCGCGCATTTGCCAGCCTGCGTCGGTCGGATCCAAAACAGAAACCACCAGCTCTTGCGATTCGTCCGGTTTCATCGCCGATGTGATGTCGAATGTGAAATCGTCGTAGCCGCCGCGATGCGATCCGAGCGACCGGCCGTTCAGCCAGACTTCGCACTGCCAGTCAACCGCGCCAAAGTGCAGCAGGATACGCTGGCCGTTCCAATCCTTCGGCACCGAAAACGTCCGCCGATACCACAATCGCTGATCCGGTTTCAGCGGCTTCATCACGCCCGACAGCGCGGACTCAATGCAAAACGGCACGAGAATCTTCCCGTCCCATTTGTCGGGCCGGCGCTCGTCAGCTTTACCCGTGATGGCATATTCCCAAAGCCCGTTCAGATTCTGCCAGCTCTCGCGCACCATTTGCGGACGCGGATATTCCGGCAGCGTGTTTGTCGGGGAAACATCTTTGGCCCATCGCGTGAGCAGCGGTGCATTCTCCGACAACGTCCACTCTGCGGCACGCCCGATAACGGCTGCGGAGAGCACCGCGCTCAACAGGACCAACATCCAAATTCGTTTCATCATCTTGAACCAGTCTTTTCCATTTTCTCAACCATAACGAAAGGAACAAACAACAATGAGTCATTTCACGAGCATTCAAACCCAGGTGCGCGATATCGCAGCGCTGCGTGATGCGTGCGCGGAACTGGGCGTCGAAGTCATCGAGGACGCACTCGCCCGCGGCTACAGCGCGAACAATGTGCCGGGCGAATACGTGATCAAGCTGAAAGGCCCGTACGACATCGCGCTGAACAAACAGCCCGATGGAACGTTCGCGATGATCACCGACTGGTGGGATGACCACGTGGAGAAAGAGGTCGGGTCCAACTTCGGAAAGCTGATGCAGCTTTACGCCGTCCACAAGGCATCGCGGGAAGCGCGCCGAAAAGGCTATAGCGTCCAACGCAAGGCACAGACCGACGGTTCCATCAAACTCTGCATCGAGGGGGTGTGATCATGCGTACCATCGAAATCATCGTCGGTCCGCAGGGCGGCATCCAGATCGAAGCCGTCAACTTCCGCGGCCCGGACTGCGAGCAGGCCACGCGCTTCCTGGAGGAAGCGCTCGGCCAGATCAAACAGCGCCGGCGCAAGCCCGAGTACCTGGCGCGTGCGAAAACCAAGACGCAACAGCGGGTGGGCGGGTGAACGAGACATTGACCGTACACGCTGACGGTCATGTCACCGGCCTGTACACGGAGCTGATTGATTTGCACCGGCTCGGCCGTCTGCACGTCGAGCGCTTCACGACCATTGAGTTCAGCGACGAACATCAGCAGTGGTGCGTGAACGACCCAAACGGCCGCACGCTGTATTCACATCCCAGCCGGCAGCAATGCCTGCGGTGGGAGCACGAGCATTTCAACAAACAACAAGAGGAGAAAATGACATGAGATGCCTTGAGCGAAAGACGATGGAGCGCCGATGGGACATTCCGCTGGCGGAATTCCTGGAGCGCTGCTCTCTGATAAAGCGGTTTGCCGGAAATCAGAACATGTCCGTCATGGAGATGCTGGTGGACGGCATGATCGCCAACCGGCTGGAACACGAAACGTATGGGGCATGGCTGGCGCGGCAGGTCCGCGAAGTGCTGTGCCTGCAATGCGAGTGTGACAACTGGCGTTCCTGTGAGGACGGCCGGGTCACCGCGCGCAGTGGACGCGATCTTGAACAGGTCACGTTCACGGCGTCGGACCGGCGCTGGATCCTGGATACGCTGGGCAGCCGTGCCGATGTACAGGCGTTGTGGGCGACGGTCTGCGAACAGCAGCCGCTCGCACTCGCAGCCTGACCAAACCCAAACAACCAACGCCCGCCCGGTGGCTTCACGTCATGGGGCGGGCTTTTTTCTTATGAGGAGAGATTCACATGGGTTACTACATGCACCAGACGGGCGGATCTTTCATAATCCGCTGCGCCAAAATTCCAGACGCGCTCAATGCGCTGCTCGATTTCGACCGGGGTATGAATCCCGCCGACACGTCACTGCCACCCGCCCAGCAACTGGCTGCGGCATTCAGTGCCTGGCGCTGGGAAATCGAAGTCGACGAGAAATCCAGCGACGTCACCGGCGTCACGTTCATGGGCGAGAAGCTCCGCGACGATGACGACCTGTTTCGTTCCGTCGCGAAGTTTGTCGAGCCGGGCAGCTACATCGAGATGCTGGGCGGCGACGATTGTTCATGGCGCTGGTACTTCGATGGCGACGACATGATCACGCGCACCGGCACGATGGTGTTCGAAGGCGACAAACCCAAAGTCGTCATTCATGTGCGCGGCGGAATCGCCGAGGTCGCGTCGTGTCCGGAATCCGTGTCCGTCGAAATCGTCAATTTCGACAACCTCGAACAGGCGGCGTGAGCGGGAGTGAACCATGACACTCAATGAACTCATGAGGCACGCAGCATCGGCGTATCCGGACGGCGGCATTGAAGATTGCTGGGACATTCACGCCGGCACTCCGATTGCGAATCCCGATCCCGGCGACACGCTCGCCCTGTTCATCGTCCGCGAAATTGCGGACACGTATGACGCAGATGCGACGGACAGCGCACAAGTGCAAACCGTGATCAATGCGTTGAACCGCGCCTCGAATGAAATCGAGCGCGTGGCCAGCGTCATGCAGAACCTGACGCTGCCGGCGTTGCGCCAGAGGCAAACACACAACACAAAACGAAAGGAGTCATCACATGCTGGCCGAAGAAATTGACATGAGTTTGTTGGCCACGTTCGTCGAGCAGTTGCAATCTGCCGACGCCGTGACCATCGACAGCGGACCCCTGCTCACGAGCTGGGTGACAGAAATTCAGCCCGATCTTCACGACCTCGAATCTGACGACTCGTTCGCCCGGTTCACGTGGGTCGATGAAGAGGGGCTGGAGTACGACGCGGAGATTTCGCCGCGTGCGTTCGAGGCGGCGAATACACCGCAGATGCTCGAAGTTGGCAGATGGAAGCTCGTCGATACCCAGGGCGAAGAAACCGAAGTCTGCCTCTTCAAGCTCATCCCGCTGCACAGGGCGCCGCCATCATGACGACGGAATTGAGACGCACGGTGACACGCCGGACTGCCCAGCCCTGCGATCACCGGCGCAAACGGATCGTCGTCGCGCTGGAGCCCGGCGACGTCATCACGTTCCGAGAAGAAAGAAGCCGCAAGCGATTCAGCGCGCCGCTCTGCCGGGTGTTCCGGCAGGTGGTGCTCTGGAACGTGGACGCGGAGCGGGCGGCGAAGAAGAAAGCAAAATGCCGCTGATTTGAATTCACAATCAACCCACAGGAGAAATTCATGAGAGAGAAATTGATTCCATACATCCGCAGCGGACACGCGGGACTCTTCATCATCAGTCACGAAGAGCCGCGGGTCGAAGCGGAGATCAAAGCGGTGGCCACCGCCATCGGCTACGGACTGTTCGCGTGGTCGGTCACCGAGGGAACGACCGACACGGCGACGGGCAAACACCGCAACGACCAGGATCCCCTCGAAACCATCAAGGCCATCACCGAACTGCCGGAGAAAACCATCGTCATGCTGCGCGATTTCCACGCGTTTCTGGACGATGGCAATCCGGTGCTCGTGCGATCACTGAAGGACGCGCTGCGTCACGGCCGCGCGCACAACAAGGTCGCGGTGATCGTTGGCTGCCGGCAGAACCTGCCGCCGGAATTGCAGCGCGAGTTCGTCGTACTGGACTTCGCACTGCCAGACAGCGACACACTCAGCGTCGTGCTCGACGGCATCTGCGAGTCGGCGGGCGTCACCGCGCTGAAGGACGACGCGCGTCTGCGCGTGCTGGAGGCAGCAAGTGGGCTCACCTGCCTGGAGGCCGAAAATGCGTTCGCGTTGAGCGTGGCGGAGACCAAGGAAATCCGCGCCGACATCGTGAGCCGGGAAAAGGCGCAGGCGGTGAAGAAAAACGGGCTGCTGGAGATCTGCGCGACGGATACGCCGCTGGAGCGCATCGGCGGGCTGGACCTGCTCAAGGACTGGCTGCTCAAACGCCGCGATGCATTCAGCCGGAAGGCCGTCGAATACGGACTGCCGTCGCCCAAAGGGTTGCTGATCGTCGGGGTACCCGGCACTGGAAAATCAATGACCGCGAAGGCGAGCGCCGCCGTCTTCGGACGGCCCTTATTGAAGCTGGATGCCGGCCGGATCTTCGGCAGCCTCGTCGGCCAGAGCGAATCCAACTTCCGGGAGATCATCCGGACGGCCGAGGCGATGGCCCCGTGCGTGGTTCTGGTGGATGAAATCGAGAAGGCGTTCGCTGGCAGCAAGTCGTCTGGCAGCACGGACGGCGGAACCTCCAGCCGTGTGCTGGGCACATTCCTGAATTGGCTTCAAGAGAAGACAGCGCCCGTGTTCGTGGTGGCAACCGCCAACGACGTGTCACAACTGCCACCGGAGTTGCTCAGGCGTGGCAGAATGGACGAGGTCTTCTTCGTCGACCTGCCGAACCAGGAGGAACGGGAAGCTATCTGGGCGATACAGATTGCGCGCTACCGCCGCGATCCTTTGAAGTATGACATCGCGGGTCTGGCACGCGCTGTTGACGGGTTCACCGGCGCGGAGATCGAACAGATCGTCATCGACGGTCTGTACGACGCGTTCGCGTGCGGCACGGAGCCCAGCACCGTGAGCCTGGCGAGGATCGCCGGCGAGACCGTGCCTTTAAGCCGGATGATGGCCGAGCAGGTGAAGGCGCTGCGCCAGTGGTCACAGGGCCGGGCGCGGATGGCGACATCTGCTGAATCGCAGACGGAGGAGCGGCGCAAGCTGGCCGCCTGAGAGATAAAAGAAGAACTACCCGCCCGCCCGTTGGACGGTGTCCGCGGGCGGGCCTTCCCTTCATTCAAGGAGAAACCATCATGAACGAGGTCGAACCTGAATACGCTGGCAAAAGCTATTTTCCATCCACGCCCTGGCCCGCCTGCTCGATATCCTTGTTTCGCTGATCGTTCTTGTTGAGCGCGGAGTCGAGATTCTTGCGGATCTGGTCGCCGTTATAGCCAACGGCATCCAGAGCCTTGACCGCCTTTGTATCCTTGCGACCTGAATCCGGTTTCGACTGGGTTTGCTCGCCGGACCCGGTCGTCGCTTCGCCGCATGACATGAGCAATGCCAGCGTACCTGCAAATAGAATAGATAGGCCCAGTTTCTTCATCATCACGTCCTCGCTCACATTCACCGTTTTCAACGGTCCCCACGCGAGAAGACAATCGTACAGGCCCTGTTCTCAGATACCCGTGATCAGCTTCTTCATGATCCTGCCGGGCTTGAACTTCACGACCTTGCGGGCCGGAATGGTCACGGTCTGTGTCGGCTTCATAGGATTGCGGCCGATCCGGCTCTTGCGTTGCTTGACCTCGAAAACCCCGAAGTTGCGGAACTCTATGGTGTCACCCTTGACCAGCGCCTCAATTATGTAGTCCATCGTTTTCTGGATGACCGAAAAAACGTCCTGCTGGATCAGCCCTGTTTCATCGGCGATCCGCACCACCAGTTCCCGCTTCGTCATGTTCTTCATGTTGGCCGCCCTTCCATTGTTCTGGAATACATATTCGCCACTTGCGGACAGTCCATAGAAAATAGCGTTGTCACCGAATGACGGCGGCAGTTTCGCCCGTGAGTGTGCTCGGGCGGCACTTCTGGTACAGTGCGCGGCAGATGAAATCTGCAATCCTACGCTGGCTCGTGCTCGCCCTCGCTGTGTGGGCTGCGGCGACGATCGTGCCGGGCATCCACTACGACAACTGGCAAAGCATCCTGATTGCGGCCTTGGTCCTCGGCGTTTTGAACGCCTTCGTGAAGCCGGTGCTGCGGATTCTGTCGCTGCCCGTCATCTTCCTCACGCTCGGATTCTTTCTGCTCGTGATCAATGCCCTGGTGTTGTTGCTGACCGCGTGGCTGGTCCGCGGCTTCCACGTGTCGGGATTCTGGCCGGCGGTCGGCGGAAGCGTGGTGATCAGCATCGTGAGTTTCTTCCTCGGTTCTCCCGAAAGGCGTGGCGGGCCGATTGTCGTCGAACGAGTCGAGACCGTTTACGCGACACCGGGACGAAGGCCGCCGCCGGGCAAGGGTCCGATTATCGATGTGTGAAATTCTGCGGGCGAGTTGCGCCCGAACGGTGTCGGACACGGCTCCACGCCTCACCACGCCAGCCAACCCGTAGAGAACAAGCTGGCACACGGTCCGGCCTGCAGACTGATTTCTGACGTGACCCGGCTTCGCCACTGATCACGAGGGCGCGACCAACGTCATCCCAAAAAAACAACAGCAGGCGCGGCCGAAGCCGGCCGCCTGATTGCTAACGATAAAACCAAGAAGCCCGCCCGTGGATCACTTCCGCGGGCGGGCTTCTTCATTCAAGGAGAAACCATCATGAACAAGATCGAAGCCGAGTACTTGCCGGGAAGCGACGAGCATCGCTTCACCGGCGTGGGCGATGTCCTCTGTCCTGTATGCGGAAAGCAGGTCTGTGAAACGGACATGGGCACCACACAGGAAGAGGGCACGGAACGTTCGCTGGAAATCTGCGACGACTGCCTGATCGAGGCGGAAACGGAACTCGGCATCGAGATCGAAGCTGACGTTCTGCCTCCAGACAAGTTTCAAAAACTCTGGGAGCATGTGCTGCCGATTGTGGAGGATCGGCGGGCCAGCGAGCCGGACGCGCGCTGCAAACAACTGGCTGCCCTGCTGGGTGGCTTCGTCTGGCAGAGCGGTGGTCAAGTATTCCTGGTGCTGGTGAAGCGCGCGGATGGCCACGTGGTCGCGTTCTCCAACGAACGCGTCAGCGAGTACGCATCAGAGGACACCATCGCCGGTGGCAGCGCCGAGAATTCCATCCGACTGGTTTGAGTCCCGAATTGGAGAAGGCCATGAAGAACAGAATTCTTTTTCACATCAAGCCCCTGCCGGCGAATCAGGCGGAGGCCGTTCGATGGCTGCTGGCGCTGGTGCGGGCAACGGACCACGGAACACTGCGCGAGGTTCCCGCCGGTGATTTCAAACGCGGATGGTTCGCCGTCGGATTCCTGTACCCCGGGCTCCATCCGGACGCGGCGCTGAACCACGGTACCGCCGTCTCAAGCAAAGCGGAGGACTGCCCTGAAATCCGGGCGGTGGAGCCGAGGCTGCTCGCGCCGTCCTACGTCGAAAGCGGCTGGCCGGTCGTGCTGGCGCCGGTCGCGGATGAAGCACGGCGGAGATCCGGTGCCGGTGAACTGCGCGACGAGGAGTTCTATTGCAGCGAGGCGGTCATCGCCGGCATGTGCAGCCGGAATCCCGAACTCGCCGGACAAACCCGTGAACAGCGGGATTCAACGGCGCATCCGACCAGCGGCCAGTAAACCGGGAACGGATTGAAGAGAAACTGACTGCGGCACGCGCGTGCGGCGGACGGCAACCAGTTCAGCGATGAGCACCGCGCGCGTCTGTTGCCGGGTTGCCCGCCACCCCGAGGCGGTGGTGCCTGGAAAAGCTTGCCGTCAGCCGCAATCGTCACAGATGGATGCCGGATCAAGGCCCCAAGTGAGGCGTTGATCGCCGGGCGGCACGTCCGATCCCGCCCACGGCCAGGACTGCACGTTGCCGGAACCGAGGAAGGCTGCATCCGGCGATCGTCGTTCACCAGCAGTCACACCCGTGGGAGAAATCTTTATCCCCGAGGAATCATTCGTGAACCGAAAAGGAGACGCCTATTCCGCCGCACACAAACGCCCGCCATGCTGTTTTCCGACACCCGGGCGGCTCTCGGGCTGGGTTCAGCCGCCGAAGTCAAATTTCAAGTTCCAGCGGATGGATCCACCCGTGATGTTCTACCGTGGGCAAAGGCATTGGTGAACTCGCCGGCAATAATTGGCCGTGGATTTCTTTTCATCTCAGAAATCAGATCAGCTCCCAAAACCGGCTGACGCCGTTTTTGCCTTTAGTGTTTCTGAACACTAAAGGGTACACTTAACGGATAAGTGTACCCTTTAGAGTATAAGAATACTCTAAAGGCGTTTTTCAGCGCGCCTTTTTAGAGAGTTGTAGTCTTCTCCTGATCATAAGAAGTGATCTTCAAATAGGTTAGCAGCATTGTACCATAGGCGGCCAACCAACATAGCAGCCTCGGGAAAGGTACACTGCCACAAAACAGGACCGCGGCCCAAGACCGGTAGAAGCCCGGACAATACGGGCAACCCAACATGTACGCGGTTTTCGGCCAGCAGCGCCTTGAAAATGTCACACGTATGACATCCATCTTCGCTCACAACCTCGGCTGGGACGCCCCATGGAAGGCTAGCCGCTCAAATTTCTATCTGGCCACCAGCTCGCCATCACGGCCGCCATGAGCGCGCATGTCGTGCGGTGCACACCCCATGCAGATTCCTCAGAAATTGCCGGCACGCTGGCCTGCCGTCTTCCCGGTTCCACGCCGGTCATCGCGCCGCAGTTACGACCAAAGGGTCTTTCTTGTGCGGCGGGCTTGTCGTTGCTTGTACGTCAGGTTCATTTTCACCAGTTCGTAGTGAATTGCGGGCAACGAACACTTGAGGCCCAGCGCTTCCCTGAGTTCTCGAAGTGACATATCCGGGCGGCCATCCAGAAGACGTTTCATCTTCCTTCGATCCGACTCACAGATCTTGGGATAGCGGCCCGGGTGACGCGGCCGTGGCCGGATATCACCGGTCTTCTTGCGCTGTTGCAGCAACTTCTTGACCATCGCGAGCGAAACCTGAAATCGGTCCGCAATCTCCTGGCGTGTGCCTTCGCCACCGTCATAGGCGGCAAGAATCCGCGCACGCAGATCAATCGGGATCGTTTTCATGTCCGGCTCATATCACGCGGAACAAGGAATGGCTACACATGACTTAATGGACAACGGGCAGAATCACCCTGTGAAATATGGACATTATGAATTTGGAGCGCGTCCCTATTTTCTGAACTTCGCTGCGGAGCGCGCTTCAGCCCGCACGCTTTGATGACGACCGCCGAGGCGGTCACCCGGATTTACCAACCTGGTGGCCGTCGGCGCGGATGTCTCCGTGCCCGCGTCCACCTTCAACATGAAGGAGAAGTACAATGAGCCCACAAGCAGGGATGCTGCTGCTCAATGAGATCATGCCGATCATCGCGGCGACCGTCCCGCGGGTTGTCAGGCCCGTCGGATCGGAGAGCGTCGATGAACTGGTGCAGGACGTGACGGTGACCGCCGCCAGGTTCGTAGAAAGCTGCGAACGTCGAGGGAAGAAACTGATCCCAAACTCCATCGCGTACTACGCGGTGCAGCAGGCGAAAACCGGCCGACGTTCGTATGGCGCCACACGCACCGACGCATTGTGCCCGTCAGCGCAGTTGGACGAGTCTGTGAGCATCGACTCGATGGACGAGGACGTCGTAGACCCGTCTGGCGATGACCTGACGCTGCATGACCTGCTGGCTTCTCGTGATGAGGACCCGGCGCAAATTGCGGCGCGTGAAATCGACTGGGCTGAACTGCTCGAAGATTTCAACGAGCGGGACATCGCGCTGCTGCAACAGACGGTGGACGGCGGTCGGCTGGATGCGCTGGCCGCGCAGTTCGGCGTGAGCAGTGCGCGCCTCTGCCAGCTGAAGCGGGAACTCGGCAAGCAGGTGAAGCTACGCTGGGGCGAACAGGCGTTGGCGGATGCGATGCGCACGCCGGCATGGAGCGGGTCGGTGAACGCCGCGCGCGAACACCAAGCGTGCGTGCATGAGCGGGCACTGGAGGCGCGGAGATGAACACAGGTCCGAAGAACATCATCGGTCCGCGCGTGCGCAGGTTGAGGCGAGTAGCCGGCATGACCATCGAACAACTGGCGAAGATGGTCGCTGCGCAAGGTGGCGATCTGTGCGCGTCAGACTTGCGGAAAATCGAGAGGCGCGAGCGGCGGGTGAAAGATCACGAGGTCTTGCGGCTGGCGAACGCGCTCGGCGTCGATCTGGAGACGCTGTTCCCGAAACGATGAACACAGAGGCTCATTCACAATCCCCGCGTCGGTGATCCCGGCGCGGGGATCAGTTTTTTGCTTTAGCAATCAGGCAAGGTTGATCCGGATGGTGAGTTTCACTTGCCGGGAAACAGATCTGCGATGCCCGTCTTCAGCACGCGTGCGAGCATCAGAACTTCCTTGTCGCTGGCACAACGCACCTGCGCCTCGATCTTCGCCAGCGTCCCGCGGCTGATGTCCCAGCCCGCGCGTTGCAGCCGGGCGGCAAACACCTCCTGCGACCAGCCACGCTGATCGCGAAGTTTCCGCACCTGCGGCCCGACGATGTTCTGCGCCATGAGAAGCTCCGAATTCAGAGCTTGACCGTAGGCGAAGTTCGGCGCTGTATTGCTCCGTTAACAGAGCATGTTTCACAGACGTACATGAGGGACTTCACATGAACGCTCGTCAGATGGTGGTCGTGATGCTGTTCGCCGCAGGCCTTATAACGGGTGCGTTGGCCCAGACACCCGTCGTAACATCCATCCAGGGCAACGGAAACGTGACATGGACCAATGCCGTGAACACGAATGCGATTTACCGCGTGGAGTGGGCTGCGACGGCAGGCGGCCCCTGGTGCCAGTCGCTGCAATCCGTGCACACGATCGATGCCCTCGGCGACCAGTCCTTCGGTGCTGCGGTGCCGATGTTCTACCGCGTGGTCATGACCACAAATCAGCCGCCGGTCGGAATGGTCTGGATTGACGGGGGCGGCGTGGAACTCGGGCAGAACAATATTGCCGTTCCCGTTCATACCAATTTCGTCAGCGGCTTCTGGATGGACGAAATGCTCGTCACCAAGATGGAGTGGGACCAAGTTTATCTATGGGCCATCACCAACGGCTACACCTTTGACAACGCCGGCTCGGGCAAGGGCACCAATCATCCTGTGCAGAGCGTGAATTTCTACGATTGCCTGAAGTGGTGCAATGCGCGCAGCCAGAAAGAGGGATCAACGCCCTGCTACTACATCGATCCGATCTACTTCAATCTCTACAAGGCGGGCGATCTGGCGATCAGCAACGAATGGGTGAATTGGAACTCCGGCGGATACCGTCTGCCAACCGAAGCAGAATGGGAGAAGGCCGCACGCGGCGGCCGGCGGGGTCATTTGTTCCCATGGGGCGGGGACACCATATCGCACAGCCAGGCGAATTATTTTTCCACAAACACCTACTCCTACGACGTCAGCCCGACTCGGGGCCATCATCCAATCTACAACGACGGTGTTCAACCTTACACCAGTCCGGTGGGCAGTTTCCCGGCCAACGGATTCGGGCTTCACGACATGGCGGGCAATGTCTTTCAGTGGTGCTGGGATTGGTACGGCGCGTACTCCGCCGCCTACCAGACGGATCCACGAGGTCTCGCATCCGGCACGAACCGTGTACAGCACGGTGCGAGCTGGGAGTTCGCTGGCGGCGCTTTTTGGGCTCGTTGCGCAGCCCGAAATGTCAACGTACAGGGCAACGGCAGCCCCTACGTCGGGTTTCGTTGTGTGCGGGGACCTTAGGATTCAGTCTCTTCTTTGCCGCTACATGATCCGGCGTTTCTTCCGCCAGGGATCGCATATGGTCACTCGCTTAACGTTCTTCCGGCGACGAATCTCTTTTCCGGACTGCGGGTGACTTGGCTACAGCGATACATGGCTTTACGCCCGCGCAGCCGTTCGATGACGTCCCCGTACCGCATCACGCAGATCCTTCGGCGCAAGCACGCGCACAAACTCGCCCAGACTCAGCACCCACGACTCGATGTCTCTGATGTCCGCCACCGGCAGCGACAGCTCAACGCGCCCACCGGGACGCTTCACGATCTTCTGTTTCGGGTGCCAGACTTTTTTGCTCACATAATTCGCCGGTGCTGGAATGATCAGAAAATTGTTTACGATATATCAGAGAAATCTATTTCCTCAACGATGTCTGGGTGTTTAGAATGCGTGACCATGTCATCGAGCATTTAACCGGTTGCAGAATGGTGCTTCCAAAGATAATCGAAACGGCTGTGCGGCTACCTGAGCGCGGACAAATTGTTCGTTTGCGTACTCGTTGTTACCTCGTCGAGGATGTCACCAGATCGCCCGATGGCACGATTGTCCGCTGTGTCTGTCTTGATGATGACGCGCAGGGACAGCAGCTTGAAATCGTGTGGGAACTGGAACTCGATGGCGAGATCATTGACGCCCAGATCTGGGACAACATTGGCAAAAAGGGATTCGACCCGCCGAAACTTTTCAGTGCGTTTCTCCATGCGCTGCGCTGGAATTGCGTGACGGCGACCGATCCCCGCCTGTTTCAATCACCATTTCGCGCCGGCATTCGTGTGGATGCGTATCAGCTCGAACCGCTCAGCAAGGCGTTGTTGCTTCCGCGCGTGAATCTGTTCATCGCGGACGACGTCGGCCTGGGCAAGACCATCGAGGCCGGCCTGATCGCGAGCGAACTTCTGTTGCGCCGACGGGTTCGTGACGTCGTGGTGTCGTGCCCGCCTTCAATGCTTCAGCAATGGAAGGACGAACTGGAGACGCGCTTCGGGCTCACATTCGAAATTTATGATCGCGCCTACGTCGAACGCGTTCGCCAGGAACGCGGCTATGGCGTGAATCCATGGACCACGTTCCCACGATTCCTGATTTCACACCGGCTATTGATCGTCGAATCGTATGCCGCCCCGATGCGTGACTGGCTGGACAATCTGCGTCCCGGCTCTCTGTTGATCCTCGACGAAGCCCATCATGCCGCACCCTCCAGCGGCTCGCGGTACGCCATTGATTCGCGGATCACGAAAGCCATCCGCGACATTGCACCCCGCTTTGAGCACCGACTTTTTCTGTCCGCCACCCCGCACAATGGCCACTCGAACAGTTTCAGCGCCCTCCTCGAATTGCTCGATCCCCAGCGGTTCACGCGCGGCGTAAAGGTTCTGAAATCCAATCTCAACGATGTGATGGTTCGCCGGCTGAAGGAAGACATCCGATCCATCGAAGGTGGATTCCCGGAGCGGAAAGTTGTTCAGGAAGACATCACGGGACTTCCGGTCGATGCCCCGGAGTTGAAGCTTTCCCGCCTGCTCGAACAATACCGGCTCGTCCGCTCGCAGCGTCTCGCGGGCTCAACAAAGCGTAAACAGTCCGAAGCTGCGCTCGTGATTTCCGGTCTTCAACAGCGCCTCCTGTCATCCATCGAAGCCTTCGCAAGAACGCTGGCCGTACATCGGCGCACGATGGAAAGAATCTGGGCCAAGGAAATCTTTTCCGCGTCCACGACTGCGACGGCGGGCGATGAGTCGGTTCTCGGCGGGCTTGATCGCGATGACGACCGCTCAACGCTGCCGATCGAAGATCTTGAAAAACTCGAAGAGCAGGCGATGACCGCGGCGACCGCAGTTTCGGCCGGCGACGAGAAGAAAGCCGATGTCGGAGCGGAGCGAAAACTCCTCGACGAAATGGGGCATATCGCGGAATCCGTTCGCAGCCTTCCCGACTCGCGCGTCCAACGCCTGATTGCTTGGATTCGCGAGCACCAGTGCAAGTCCGCGCGTCTGCCCGGCGAGAAAATCTCCGCGCCCGACGACTCTTGGAACGACGCACGTTTGCTGATCTTCACCGAATACGAGGACACCAAGCGTTATCTCGTCTCCATGCTGCGTTCGGCCATCGCGCACACGGACAATGCTGAATTCAGAATCGAAATCTTCCACGGGGCCACGCCGCCAGATCGCCGGGAGGCGATCAAGCGCGCGTTCAACATGCCGCCCGACAAACATCCCGTGCGCATTCTCGTCGCCACCGATGCCGCGCGCGAGGGCTTGAATTTGCAGGCGCACTGCAATCATCTTTTCCATTTCGATGTGCCGTGGAATCCCAGCCGGCTCGAACAGCGTAATGGCCGCATTGATCGAAAACTTCAGCCCGCCGACACCGTGTATTGCCACTACTTTGTGTACACCCAGCGCCCCGAAGATCGCGTGTTGCAAGCGCTGGTTCGCAAGACCGAGCGGATACGCGCGGAACTTGGCAGCCTGTCGCAGGTGCTCGAAGGCCGTCTCGCGGATACCTTGCGGCTGGGCATCCACCACGATCAGATCGCCGCGGTCGAACACGCGATCGAATCCGTCGGCCCCGATGCCGAGAAACAGGCCGCCGCTGACGAGGAATTGGAAGTCATACGTGAGCGCCGCGAAGCTCTCGCAAAACAGATTGATGTTCTTCGCGGTCGCATCAACACCGCCAAAGAATGGATCGGCCTAGATGCCGACAACGAAAAACTCCGCACCGCGCTTTCGTGCTCGCTCGAACTGATCGGTGCCGCGCCGCTGAAATCCGTCGGCGCGTCCGACAACGAGCCCGAGCGCTTCGTATTTCCCAATCTCGACACCCGCCACGGTGCCGACTCCTCATGGTCCGTCACGCTCGACACGCTGCGCGCAGCTCCCGACGACGGCATCCGTTCCTACCAGTGGCGCAAGCAATCTCCGATCCGCCCCGTCGTTTTTACCGCGCCGACGGGCATTGATGACGACGTCGTCCAGTTGCATCTCGAACATCGCGTCGTACAGCGCCTGCTCGGGCGGTTTCTTGCCCAGGGCTTCGTCCATCACGATCTGTCTCGCGCCTGCCTGTCGCAAACAGCCGATGCCATTCCGCGCGTGATCCTTCTTGGCCGGCTTTCCCTCTACGGCACGGGCGCCGTTCGCCTTCACGAGGAACTGCTCGCCATATCTGCGCCGTGGAAAGATCCCGCCACACGCAAAGGCCCGCTCCAGCCCTACGGCCGGAAGGCCGAGGAGAAGACGCTGGAGCTGCTCGAATCTGCGTTCGGTACGCGCGGCAAAATTCCCGACACCGTCATCAGTCGCCTGCAATCGGCCATGCCCGATGACATCAGCCAGTTGCTCTCACACCTCGAAACCCGTGGCCTCGAATCGAGGACCGCCGCCGAAGAGAAACTCACCGCGCGCGGAATCGCCGAGGCCGATTCGATGCGGCGGATTCTTGAAGAACAGCGCAAGCGCGTACAGGCCGAGCTGGGCCGTTCCGAGGGTACGCAGCTCACGTTCCAGTTCAACGACGATGAGAAACGCCAGTTCGAATCCAACCGCCGCTACTGGCAGCGCTGGCTCGAAAACGTGGACGGCGACTTGAAAATCGAGCCCGCCCGTATCCAGGATTTCTACAAAGTCTCCACCTTCCGCATCGAACCCGTCGGCCTCGCCTATCTCTGGCCCGCCACCGGCTGACGCGAGCATCACCATGAATTCCAACCATTGGAAAAATCAGTCGCGGCAAGTTCCAGTCATTGGAAATTGCGCCATGTTGGTCACCGCGAGGGATGTCTAAATGGACCCAATCACAGCGGTCTCAACTTACGCCTCAATCGTCGGCCTGGTGTGCAACTTCAAGCAGGAGCAGAAAAATCGTCATGATTTAACGACAAAGGACTTCATGGCTTGGCTGGATTCACAGCGCCTGCAGGAGCTGAAGGACTTCATCATCAGATCAACGGAACTGCCATCAGAAATTGACAAACTGCTCAAGCAGGACACGGAGGTAATCCTTTCCAAGGTCAGTGAAATGCGGGATGCGCTCGCTTCGTTGCCGGACCGAGTTGAAGGCTTAACGCAGGTAATCCAATCAACTCATGAGCAATCAGACCGTCTAAGGATGCTGTTTATGTTCATCGAAAGGCAGGAAGTGGCCATTCGGAAACTTGAGCACAGTGGTTTGTTTCTTCGCAGAAACAACGCCGACGGAATGTGGGACGTGCCTATAGACGTTGCTTCTCTGAAGAGCGTCTATGAGCAGTTTCGAACGATGCAGATCGACGACAAGGCCCATTTCTCTTTTCTCGTGACACAGGATGCTTCTCACAAAGAAACGGTGGAAGTCGACTGCGTGAACCGACTCGCGAAAAGAGGCGCTCTGCTCGTGGCCCTCGAAAAGCTAATCGGGTATCGGGAAGAACTCGACTATCTGGAAGAGAAGACAAGGACTCGCCGACCATGACAATACTCTGCTTACAACGTGCTGAGCAACGCCGTAAGGAGTGGTTGGGGATCTCGGGTCGGCAGGTATGCGCTACGATACGCGAATTTTACGGTTACCCGGAGATTTCACTATTATGACACCCGCCCGATCCTCTGAACACAAGCCCACGATCCTTTCGATGCCCCTAGATGTCGCCGCATTATTCCCGCACGAAGACCCCTACTTTGTGACGATCGTGGCCGCGTTTGTTCCATGGGTGCAAACGTACGGGTTTGCGCTTGAGGTCTCCAAGACCAGGATGGGGCGGCCTGGATTCAGCCTTCGGTTCCTAATCCCCGGTGACAAGCACGTGTTCGGTTCATTTCAGTTTCACGACAATCGGTTCCTCCAATTCGCATGGTCCAAACGCAAACTCCGTGAATTAGGAATCGAGGACCAGATGAAGGCGTTGCTTCTGGTCGAATTGCGGGCGCTGACATCAGCCACGGGACCAAGCCTGATTACCATCGATGCCTATCGACTCTATTTGGGTCCAGGCGACTTGCGCGTCGTCGATACGATCAAGTCGAAGATTGACGCAATTCTGAAGCCAGCTTGGGAGAAGCGAAAATAGATTGCTGCAAAAATGCCTACTGCATGCTCCATAACTGAAAAGTGTGCCGACGAGTCCATCGTTGGGCGACACAGCCATGTGTGCTTAGGAGACTCCATATGATCCCCGATGCATCGGCACGCACTGTTCGGCTTCAAGTCCTCATCAATGATGGGCAACTAAGGATGGTCGATGGAACTGCGTGGCCGGCGATTCATAAAGACGCATGGGGCGAACTGGTTCTTTGTTCGCGCGGTCACGGATTTCCCGGCTTTCGTTCGCGGGTTTCTCGACTGGCCGGATGGCTGTTTGCTCGGCGCGGATGCGGCGCGACCGGTGCCGGATGAGTTGACGGTTCCTCTGCCGGAGTTTGGCGAGCTATTGCGGCCGACTTTCGTTTTCAAAGAACCGCGTCCGAAGAATCCTGCGAAGCCGTGGACGATTCTGATTCAGGAATTGCCGCTCGCGACCGACCTCGATGCGCGGCCCACCGGCGATGACAAAGTCTGGCCCGCTTCGCCTGCGCAGCGGTTCGAGCGGTTGTTGCGTGATACCGACGTGCCCATCGGTCTCATCACCACCGGCACGCAGTTCCGGCTCGTGTACAAACCGCACGGCGAAAATCCCGGCAGCCTCACGTTCCCCGTCGCGGCGATGTCGGAGATCGCGGGCCGTCCCATTCTCGCCGCCTTCCACATGCTGCTCGACAGCGAACGGCTGATCTCTGCGCCGTCGGATGCCCGCCTGCCTGCGCTGCTGGCGCGCAGCCGCGAATATCAGAGCAGCGTCTCCACCGCGCTCGCAGGCCAGGTGCTCGACGCGCTCTATGAAATGCTCCGCGGCTTCCAGTCTGCCGACGAGCGCGCGCACGGCGAACTTCTGAAGGACGCGCTGCGCGACAATCCCGCTGACGTGTACACCGCGCTCCTCACCGTCCTGATGCGTCTCGTCTTCCTGCTGTATGCCGAGGATCGCGGCGTCATGCCCACCACCGCGCTGTACGTCCGCAACTATTCCATCCACTCCCTCTTCGGAAAACTCCGCGCCGATGCCGAGCGCTATCCCGACACCATGGACCACCGCTACGGCGCATGGGCGCAACTGCTCGCCCTCTTCCGCGCCGTGCATGGCGGCTGCAAACATCCGCAGCTCTTCATGCCCGCCCGCCACGGCTACCTCTTCGATCCGTCGCGCTTCCCGTTTCTCGAAGGCCGCACAAAATCCGCCGCCCAGCAATCATCAACCATTCCGCTCGTCCCCGACGGCATCATCCTCCGCGTCCTGTCAAAGCTTCTGCTCCTCGATGGCGAACGGCTCTCGTACCGCACGCTCGACGTCGAACAGATCGGCAGCGTCTATGAAACCATCATGGGCTTCCGTCTCGATGTCGCGCGCGGCCCGACCATCGCCATCAAACCCGCCAAGCCCCACGGCGCGCCCGCCGCCATAAATCTTGAAGAGCTGCTCGCCGCGAAACCCGCCGACCGCGCCAAGTGGCTGCTCGAACAGACCGACCAGAAACTCTCCGCCGATGCCGGCGAGTCGTTGAAAAATGCGAAATCGCTCGACGACCTTCTCGCCGCGCTCGAAAAGAAAATCGCCCGTAACGCCACGCCATCGCCCGTGCCCGCGGGCGCGATGGTCCTGCAGCCGTCCGACGAACGCCGCCGCAGCGGTTCGCATTACACGCCGCGCAAGATGACCGAACCCATCGTGCGAAAAACACTGCGCCCGATTCTCGACCGGCTCGGCGCACATCCCACGCCCGAACAAATTCTCGCCCTCAAAATCTGCGACCTCGCCGTCGGCTCCGGCGCGTTCCAGGTGGAAACCTGCCGCCAGCTCGGCGACGAACTTGTCAGCGCGTGGCACCATCACCGCTGCCTGCCGAAGATTCCGCCCGACGAGGACGAAGTTTTGCACGCGCGCCGCCTCGTCGCCCAGCGCTGCCTCTATGGCGTGGACCGCAACCCCATGGCCGTTGACCTCGCCAAGCTGTCCCTCTGGCTCGCCACCCTCGCCAAGGATCATCCCTTCACGTTTCTCGATCATTCCTTCCGCGCCGGCGATTCCCTCGTCGGCCTGTCGCGCAAACAAATCGAAGGCTTCCACTGGCAGCCGCAGACCCAGATGGTGCTCGGCCAGGAAGTCGTCGCAAAGCGCATGGAACACGTGACAAAGGTTCGTGCGGAAATTCTTGATGCCGGCGACGACACCCCGCCCGCGCTCAAGGAACAAAAACTTGGAGTCGCCGACGAAAGCCTCGACCTCGTCCGCTTCGCCGGCGACCTCGTCATCGCCGCCTACTTCGGCGCGGAAAAGGACAAGCCGCGTCAGGCCCTGCGCGACCAGTATCTCGGCCAGCTCGCCGACTATCTCAAAACCCACGACATGACCAAACGCCCGACCGCCGCCGTCACCGGTCTGCGCTCCGGCGCGCATCCTGTCACGCCGTTCCACTGGGAGATAGAATTTCCCGAAGTATTCCGCCGCGACAATCCCGGCTTCGACGCCTTCGTCGGCAATCCGCCGTTCGCTGGCAAGAACACGATGATTGCAGGAAATCGCGAAGGCTATCTCGACTGGCTCAAAGCGCTGCACACGGAATCGCACGGCAACGCCGATGTCGTCGCGCACTTCTTTCGTCGCGCATTTCACCTGATGCGCGAGCGCGGATGCTTCGGTCTAATAGCCACAAACACTATCGGTCAGGGCGACACGCGCTCCACCGGCTTGCGCTGGATTTGCACCCACGGCGGCACCATCTATGCCGCGCGCAAACGCTACAAATGGCCGGGGCAGGCTGCCGTCGTCGTCAGCATCATTTGGATACAGAATGGAGAGATTAAAGGTCTTTGCGACTTAGACGAGCAACCAGTGGAAAAGATTACTGCTTATCTTGTCCATGCAGGAGGACACGATAATCCTGCCGTCTTAAAAGCCAATGAAGACAAAAGTTTCCAAGGCCCGATACCACTTGGCATGGGCTTCACGTTTGATGACACAGCTTCGGAAGGTTCCGCGACTCCGCTGGCGGAAATGCAGAGGCTCATCAAAACAGATTCGCATAATGCCCAATGCATTTTCCCCTATCTTGGTGCTGAGGAATTTCTGGACAGCCCGACACAGGCGCATAGTCGCTATGTAATCTATTTTGGAGAAATGACTGAGCACGAGGCGCGAAGATGGCCCGCCCTCATGGAAATTGTGGAGCGGAAAGTTCGTCCAGTTCGCGAACAAGACAAACGAGAAACGAGGCGGCGCTATTGGTGGCGTTTTGCTGAGTTGGCACCTGCGTTACAGAGGACAAAGGTTGGTCACCAACGGTTGCTGATGCATCCCTTCACTTCAACCTATGTCAATTTCGCTTTTGTGCCCGCCTCAACTATTATTTCTGGGCCACACAACGTCTTCATTTTCGAGACTTACTCGGCATTCGCAGTCCTTCAATCGCGACCTCACGAGTTCTGGACGCGTTTCTTTGGCTCTTCACTCGAAGACCGACAGCGCTACACGCCGAGCGACTGCTTCGAGACGTATCCGTTTCCTGCGGGCTGGGAGACGAGCGTGGCGCTGGAGGCGGCGGGGAATTCGTACTACGAATTTCGTGCGGCGCTGATGGTGAAGAACAACGAGGGGCTGACGAAGACGTACAACCGTTTCCATTCATTGGAAGAAACGTCGCCGGAAATTTCCAATCTCAGGAACTTACATGCCGCGATGGACCGCGCCGTGCTCGACGCCTACGGCTGGCACGACATCCCGACGGACTGCGAATTCATCCTGGACTACGACGATTCCGAAACCACCGACGACCCCGACGCCACCGCACCCGGCGACACCAAACGCAAACGCAAAAAGCCCTGGCGCTACCGCTGGCCCGACGAAGTGCGCGACAAAGTTCTGGCCCGCCTCCTGGAATTAAACGCCCAACGCGCCGAGGAAGAACGCATCGCCGGCGAGGCGACGTTGCTGGGAAAACCGGCCAAACGAACCGCGCGAAAAAATGCGGCGGCGGATACGACAAAAGAATTATTTTAACGGATAGGGTTAAATATATTTGACACAGGTGAGATCTGATGCACATTGTATTCGCGTCATCAAAACTGCAGAAGGAGTTCGAAGATGATCGTGCTCTGCAGAAAAAACAGGGGAAGATCCGTGCGGATAAAATCAAGAAGCGCATGCTTCAGCTCGAATCGGCAACACCATTGGCGCAGTTGCGAAACCAGCCGGGGAAATTCCACGAACTGACGGGCGACCGGAAGGGCTTTCTGGCGTGCGATCTCGATCAGCCATACAGACTGATTTTCGCGCCAGCCGACGAACCCGTGCCGAAGCTGCCAAACGGCGGCCTCGATTGGGAAAAAGTGACGAGTGTCTGTATCCACGAAGTGGTGAACTATCATGACTGAAGCGAAAACTAGCGGATTCAATCCGAATTATGCCGTTCCTCCGGGTTCCATTTTGGAAGAATGGCTTGAAGAACACGGCATGACGCAGTCGGCACTGGCCGCGCGAATGGGCCGTCCGATCAAGACGATCAACGAGATCATCAAAGGCAAGACGGCCATCATGCAGGAAACGGCATTGCAGTTGGAGTCAGTGACGGGCGTCGAAGCCACATTTTGGACAAATGCAGACCGGCTGTACCAGGAGCGCGCTGCACGTCTCGCCGAAGAAGCACAATTTGGCGAGTGGGCGGAATGGGCGTCCAGTTTCCCGGTCAGGGAAATGGTCAAACATGGCTGGGTCCAAATGGAAAAGGGCCTGGCCGCCGCGGCGCGTGTGCGCACGCTATTGCGGCATCTGGGCGTTGCAACGCCAGATGCGTGGAACACGATGTACGTGGAAGTTCAGACGGCGTATCGGACATCGCCTGCGTTCAAGAGCGATCCTGCTCATCTCGGTGTCTGGTTGCGGCAGGGAGAGATTCAGGCCCAGCGCATAGAATGCCAACCATACAGCGAAGCGAAATTCAAGGAAGCGCTCAAATCCATCCGCAACCTGACGGCAGAAGATGTGGAGAACGCCTGTGAAAAGGCTGTCGAGCTTTGCCGCGCTGCTGGCGTTGCTCTTGTTTTCGTGCCTGAACTTTCACAAACACGCGTGAGTGGCGCCACACGCTGGCTTTCGCCGGCAAAGGCGATCATTCAGATCAGTCTGCGCTACAAAACCGACGACCAAATGTGGTTCACGTTCATCCACGAGGCGGCTCACATTCTGTTTCATGGCAAACGTGAGACATTTGTTGAATTCAATCACCGAGACGACCCGAGGGAGAAAGAGGCGGACAGTTGGGCCGCTGATTTTCTTATCCCGCCCGTAAAATGGCGTGAGTTCGTGTCTGGTGGATCGTTGTCAGTTCCAGACATCAGGGCTTTTGCCAAAGCAATAGGGATCGCGCCCGGCATCGTCGTCGGCCGACTCCAGTATGAGAAAATCATTCCATTCGCCGCATGCAATCAGTTGAAACGAAGACTACAGTTCAAGAACTGCGCGTGATTCTGTCACCATGGACGATCCGCAAAATCGACGGCGCTGATTTGAACAAGCTCGTGGAGAGCGGATTCAAGCGTTAAGGCGACATTCACCGGACACCGGCTGGCTTTGCGTTTCATTCGCTCGCTCTTCGCTTGCGATCAAGAGCATCGGCGAACGGCTAGGATTGCGGACGTGAATACGGCTGTCCATGCGATTTGCCGGGGCTGGGGATCGGCTGAAGTGAAACGGGCGGCTGAAAGCGCGGCTTGCAAATTTGCCACGGTGTGGCAGAAATATTGCCATGTATAAACGATTTGTTCAGGAGCGGCTGGAGGCGGCGCTGGCGGATACGCCGGTGGTGCTGTTGAACGGGGCGCGGCAGACGGGCAAGACGACGCTGGTGCAGGAGGTGGCGGCGGCTTCGCCCGGCGCGGTGTATCGGACGATGGACGACGCGGCCACGCTGGCATCGGCGTCGAGCGATCCGGCGGCGTTCGTGGCGCAGCCGGGCAGGCCGCTGGTGATTGATGAAGTGCAGCGGGTGCCGGAGCTTTTCGCGGCGATTAAATTGGAAGTGGACCGGAAACGGACGGCGGGGCGTTATCTGCTGACCGGCTCGGCGAACGTCCTGCTGATTCCGAAGCTGTCGGAATCGCTGGCGGGCCGCATGGAAATCCTGACGCTGGATTCGCTGTCGCAAAGCGAGATGGAAGGCGGCAGCGGCGATCTGCTGGCCAGCCTGATGGAGGGCCGCATCGGCAAACGAATTTTCCCGGCGATGCAAAAAGGACTGGCGCTGGAAGAGCGGATCGTGCGGGGCGGGTATCCCGAGGCGGTGGTGCGGAAGGACGCGCAACGCAGGACGGCCTGGTTCGGAAGTTATGTGACGACGATTCTGCAACGCGACATCCGGGATCTGGCGCACATTGACGGGCTGACGGACATGCCGCGTCTGCTGGCCCTGCTGGCATCGCGCACGGCGAACATGCTGAACGTGGCCGAGCTCTCCCGCAGCGTGGGCATCGCGCACAACACGCTGAAGCGATATCTGACTCTTTTGGAAACGACGTTCCTCATCCGGCAGTTGCCCGCATGGGCGCGCAACCGGGGCAAGCGATTTGTGAAGGCGCCGAAAGTCCATGTGTGCGACACCGGCATCGCAGCCTATCTGCTCGATGTTGACGCCGCGCGGGCGCGACACATTTCACATTGGGGGCATCTCGTGGAAACTTTTGTCGTCGGCGAGGTGCTCAAGCAAACTGCATGGATGGCTGCGCCGCCAACTGCGTATCACTTCCGCCTGGCAACCGGCCATGAAGTTGACCTGGTTTTGGAAGACCGCCGTGGCCGGGTGGCCGGCGTTGAGATCAAGGCGTCCGCCCGCGCAAGCGCGGAAGATTTCGCCGGCTTGAGGGCGCTGGCGGAACAGACAGGCTCGGATTTCGCTGGCGGTGTTCTTTTTTATTCTGGCGATGTTGCACTTCCATTCGGCGACAAGCTCCACGCCATTCCGATGCACGCCCTCTGGAATCGGGAGGAGCCAAAGAAATGAGCAGCCGCGAGGAACCCGCCGCCATGACGAGCAAGGATGTGCGCGAAAAAGTCGTGGAGGCCATTCGCCTTGATGTCGTCGGCCCGGACAATCAACACGCATTCGCCCGCGAATTGCTGCAAGACTCGCCTTCACGTTGGTATCTGACAGGCTACCTCGTTCCAACAGATGCACCGACAGAACAGAAATCCGATGAGGAAGCGTCTGATGAAATTGATTCTGCTGCCGATGCAGGCGGGGCAGACGATGGTGCCGTACCGGACCGCGATGCCGCCCGAAAGCGGATTCTTGCATCTTCCATGGGCGTGAGCGTCCTCGCCACCGCGCAGACTCAGCATCTCGAAGTGGTCGTGTCGTGGGGAGATTATGTTTTCGAGGGTTCAAGCGAACAACCCGCTGATTCGCCCGAGCACGAGAAAGCCGACAAGCTTGCGCCGGAGCCCGGCGACAAAACTCAAGTGCCTGCTCAACGCCGCGGCTATCGTCGAATTCCGAAGGATGTCCCTGTACGCGTCGATCTTTCAGCCTCGACCAAAGGCATCTCGGAAGTGCCCGTGCCCAACAGCGACGGGCTTTATCTGGCGACCACCGTTCGCGAAGTTTCCAATGATTCCGAAAGTGCGCGACGATTGACGGCCGGCACGCGATCGGTATCCGTTTTTCTTGTGAACCGGCGACCACCCAACAAGGAGCGCGCTTACCCTACGTTCGTCTTCCAGGTGCAGCTGGAAGTTCGCTCCGAAGAGTCATTCGTGCCACGCCCTGATCTTCGAGGGGCGGGCGATTCGAGTGACTGGGATGAGAAGGTCGGTGATCTACAATATCGGGACGTGTTCGAGTACGCTGTCGGCCATGGCGTCTCCGCGAAAGCCGTTGTAGGTCCCGACGGTCGCTGCCAGTCAGTGAAGACGACCTGGATTCCCGAAGCTGAGGTGGAGCGTGTTGCGCCATCAGCTATACTGGATGTGGAACTCGGCATGGAAGCGCTCGGGCAGTTGGCGTCCGCCGATGATGCCGTTGTTATGCTGACTCCACTCGTGACTCACTATCGTGCGTGGATAGAAATTCAGCGGCAGCAATCCAAAGCGCTGACCGGTGCGCGAGCCGATACCGCGCGCGAGCTTCTGCAGAACGCCGAGTACATGGCCAAACGCATCGAAGCTGGAATTCAGGAACTTCGCGATCCGCAGGTGCTGGATGCCTTCTGTCTGGCGAACCGTGCCATGGGCCGCTCAGCCCGACAGCGTGAATCCATACAGAGATTGACCAGTCCGGAAACAGTTGACGCACCAAAATGGCGCCCCTTCCAACTCGCCTTCTTTTTGCTGTCGATCAAAGGCATCGTGAATCCGTTGCACTTTGACAGGGAGACCGTGGATCTGCTGTTCTTTCCTACCGGCGGCGGAAAGACCGAAGCCTATTTGGGATTGTCGGCATTCACGATGGTTATGCGCCGGCTGAGGAATCCCGGAATCCACTCTGCGGGTGTAACCGTGCTCATGCGCTATACACTGAGGCTTCTTACGCTCGACCAGTTGGGCCGCGCGTCCGCACTGATGTGCGCGCTTGAACTCGAACGCGAGACGCAAACAGAGAAGCTCGGCAAATGGCCATTTGAAATCGGTCTATGGGTTGGCTCGGCGGCAACCCCGAATCGCATGGGCTACCAAGGTTACGACGGGCCGGGCGCTGACAGCACGGCATACATCCGCGCACGAAGGTTTGCCCAAGACAGCGGCCGGAACCCATCGCCGATTCCGTTGGAGAATTGCCCGTGGTGTGGAAAGAAGTTCGGCAGAAATTCGTTCCGCCTCGTTCCCAACCCTCCTCAACGGCCCCTGGATCTGCGCGTTCACTGTATAAATCCGGAATGTCTTTTCAGTGGGGATCGCCCGCTTCCGATCATCGGCGTTGACGAACCAATTTATCGCCGCCTGCCGGCATTCCTGATTGCCACCGTGGATAAATTCGCAGCCTTGCCCTGGATCGGTCAGGTGGGAACTTTGTTTGGCCTCGTCGACCGCTATGACAAGAATGGCTTCTATGGACCGAGCACCGGACCTAATCAGGCCCAACCGTTGGGTGGCCCGCTGCCGCCACCTGAACTGATTATCCAGGACGAGCTTCATTTAATCTCCGGTCCGCTCGGCACCATCGCCGGCGTTTACGAGGCGGCCATTGACTGGCTGGCAAGCAGGCGTGCCAGCGAGAAGACGATCCGGCCCAAAGTCATCGCCAGCACCGCAACGGTCCGTCGAGCAGATTCGCAGATCCGCGCACTGTTCGACCGACACCAGACAGCGATCTTCCCGCCGCCAGGTCCCGACCGCCGTGATTCATTTTTCGCCCACACCGAGCCGGCGGGAAAATCTCCCGCCCGACTTTACGTGGGAATCGCAGCGCAGGGCAAAAGTTTGAAGGTCGTATTGCTGCGTGCCTCTCTTGCGATTTTGAGCGCTGCCCAGACGGCCTATGAACAGGCTGGCGGACGCAAGAACAAGGAAAACCCGGCGGATCCTTACATGACGCTGCTCGGCTATTTCAACAGCCTCCGCGAACTCGGCGGAAGCCGGCGCATCGTCGAGGACGAAATCCGCACGCGACTGTCCCAGTATTCGCGGCGTCGGCGATTGGAACCCGAGGACCGGCTTTTCAGCGACCGGGATATTGACTACGATGTGCTCGAGCTGACGTCTCGTGTATCCACCAGCGATGTTGCAGCTGCCAAACGCCGGCTCTCACTCCCGTTCTATGAAGACGAGAACGTGGATGTCGCACTCGCAACGAACATGATCTCCGTGGGCCTGGACATCATTCGTCTCGGCTTGATGGTTGTGCTCGGTCAACCGAAAACCAGCGCTGAATACATCCAGGCAACCAGCCGCGTCGGTCGCGATCCAAACAAACCGGGACTGGTCGTGACCCTGCTGAACATTCACAAGCCTCGGGACCGTTCCCACTACGAACGATTCTCGATGTACCATTCCACATTCTATCGTGCGGTGGAGCCCACGAGCATCACCCCCTATTCTCCACGGGCGCTGGATCGCGCACTAGTTGCATCGTTGGTTGGCTTGTGCAGACACGGCAACGCAACGATGACTCCTCCGCTCGGTGCCGGCGAGATTCTGCAACTCCGGTCATCGCTGGATCAATTTGCCATCGCATTCGCGGAGCGCGCTCGGAATCATCGAACAAATCTGACGGCAGAGCAGTCTCAGCGCCTTTATGATCAGGTGCTCGCCTTGTGCCGGAGCGTTCTGGATGACTGGCTGCTCGTCGCACAGGAATATCAGCGCACGACCACAAGGCTTCAATATCAGGTGGAAGAGGGTGCCGCCCGACGGTTGATCTACGATTTTCTTCACCCGGATCTGCCCAAATTAACAGACCGGCAGAGGCGTTTCCGGGCCAACAGATCAATGCGCGATGTAGAGACCGGCGTCGAGCTGACGGTGAAAAATCTTAATGACTGGGGAGGATGAGCGATGAATCAGATTCGATCCAGTCAGGTAATAACTACATTCGGCCCCGGTGCAATGGTCGATTTTCCTGATGCATCCGTCATCGTCGCGGGATTGGACCAATGGCACTACGACCCGGCCAATATTCCGCTGATTCAGGAGCCGAGACTCGTTGCGAAGCTGGAGCGCCTGCTCACGCGTACCGGGCTGAGTCTTCGCAGCCCGCCGCCGGCGCAGGAATATCAGAGGCTGGGTGTCCACCCGGATATAGTGGGCTGGCGTTTTCCGGAATGGTTCATCGTGCAGCGCACGGTGGTGACCGGATCGGGGTTCCGCCGCCGCCGGCTCGTCCACGCGAACAGCCTGGACCGGAGCCGGTTCACCGACGCCGACGGCAAGAAGTATCAGGTTGTGCCGGTCCGTTTTGTGCGTGCATGTGAAAGAGGTCACGTCGGAGACATTGACTGGAGCGCCTTTGTCCACGGTACAGGTGGCGCGTGTCCGCGGGACATGTGGATGGAAGAAAGAGGAACTACGGGTGACCTCGACGAGGTGTGGGTTGTATGTGAGTGTGAAAAAGAACGTGTGATGAGTCAGGCAGCACGCAGGGAATTGCGGGCACTCGGCTTGTGTAACGGCTCACGCCCCTGGCTCGGCCCTGGAAGCCGGGAAGGATGCGGGGCGCCTAACCGCCTCCTGATCCGAAGCGCAAGCAACGCCTACTTCCCGCAGCTCATGTCGGTGATTTCCATTCCCGACACTCGCACTCCGGTTGACGACATCGTGCGTGTCCTGTGGGATGATTTTTTGAGCGACGTGGCAAGCAACGATGACCTGGTCAAGGTCAGACGCAAACCGACTGTACTGGCCCGTCTTCAGGGGTTAGATGATGCTCAGGTCATGGCATCCATTAAACGGATCAAATCCGGGCAGAATCCCATGGAACGGCCCGTCAAGGATGTGGAATTTGAGGCTTTGGCAGAAGTGAAGGACGAACTCGGCTCCGATGTGCCCGGAGGCGATTTCTTTGCCCGTTCGCTCCCACGC
Source organism: uncultured bacterium (assembly GCA_903906425.1). GTDB lineage: Bacteria > Verrucomicrobiota > Kiritimatiellia > CAIVKH01 > CAIVKH01 > CAIVKH01. The sequence continues at coordinate 5,651 of CAIVKH010000008.1, read as the reverse complement.
TCCGCTTGGGACGCACCGTGGACGCAATCCGTCGAACGGATCGTTCTTGTCCATAGGTTGCGCGAAGTCATCGCCCAGCTTGGATTCACCCGCTTTGAAGCAGCCGGTCCGGATATTCGAGGCGAACTTTCACTGGATGTTGTGCGCGCACCCCTGGCTCTCGACAGTTCATGGCTACCTGCGGTCGAGAATCGTGGGGAAGGCGTATTTATACAATTCAGGGCCCAAGTGATCGGCGAGTGGTTGCGGCGCGAAGCCACCCAGAATCGGGGGCGAAAATTACTCAATGGTTTTGAGCGGTGGCTAAAAGAACACGAGGGATCATCCCGACAGTTCCCGGGCCTTGCATATTACCTTCTGCATTCTCTTTCTCATCTGCTCCTGACATCGATTTCTCTCGAATGCGGTTATCCTGCTTCATCGATCCGCGAGCGGATTTATGCCCTCGATGGCAATCGATTCGGGATTCTGATCTACACCGGGTCATCGGATGCCGAGGGCACGCTTGGCGGTTTGGTTGAGGCGGCACGGGACATCAAGAAACATATTCGCCGGTCTCTTGACTATGCGATGCTTTGCTCAAACGATCCCGTTTGTTCTTACCACCAGCCCGGTGTCCACGACCACCAACCACTTCATGGAAGCGCCTGCCACGGTTGTCTTCTGACCTCCGAAACATCGTGCGAACAACACAATGATTTCCTGGATCGCGCACTTGTTGTCGAGACTGTTGAGAATGCAGGGGCGTCACTGTTTGGCGGTATGTAACGTGAAACTTCAATCATTCAGAGAATTGACGCCGGCCGCCCTGAACTCGCTGGCGGCTTCACTCCGCGACGGCCCTCTATCATTGGGCGTCTCACATTTGGCCCTTGGTCAGATTGTCGGAAACAAACTGGAGGCCGTTGCCCGCGATCTCGACGAGCTTTCGGCTGACGACTTCTCGCCGCCGCAGATGGGCATTCTCTTGCAGGCTGTTTTGGATAGCAGAACCCAAACGGGCAGTTTGTCTGAGTTTATTGAGGTCGTCATGTCAGGGCCGGATGTGCCGGGCATCCCCACTGCCGACACGGCGGCGACTCTCATGTCCATCGTGCAGGACGCGAGTGAGGAGATTCTCCTCGTCGGATATGCCGTTCATAAAGGCCGCAGGGTGTTTGAATGTATTGCCAATAGAATGATGACGGTCCCCACTTTGCGGGTTCGATTCTGCTTGGATATTTCACGCAAACCCTCGGATACTTCTTTGGATAGTGAGATCGTGAGGCGCTTCGCTTTCGACTTCCGGACCAAGCATTGGCCGTGGTCAAAATACCCGGAATTGTTTTATGATCCGCGCTCGCTGGCGGCCGCAGGACCGAAACGATCCAGCCTTCATGCCAAGTGCGTTATCATCGACCACCGCATCGCGTTCGTGACATCAGCGAATTTCACAGAGGCCGCACAGGAACGGAACATCGAGGTCGGTGTGCTCATCCGGCAAGAGTCGGTTGCGGATAAGATCGCGAACTATTTCAATGCTCTGTGTGTGCGGGGGCAGTTAGTCCGCGCTGAAATAATATGAGTGCGTTGTTCACATTAACGAGTAATGGCAGTTATAACGCCGACGTCTTCGACAAGTCGAACTAAGGAATGCTGAGATGGGCAATTTCAGCTGCAAGCGGCTATGGTGGCTAGTTCCTCCTCGCGAGAACTATGGCGTAACATCACGCGCGGTTCACAAGGTAGATCGAGTCACGACTGAGCGTCACAAACCTTGGTTGCCTCGGTGTCGCGCCATGTGAGGAATACCAGATCGAATGGAAAGAATAGTTTTCAATACGCTGGCATAGCGATTAGCGTTGAAGCGTTCATGGAAGATGCCGCCAAAATAGAAAATGCAGTCGAATCGGAGGAAATCAACGATGCCCACACTTGACTCCACACTAGACCCACGCGTCCAGCAATCTCTTCGGACATGCTATGAGTCGCTCCTCAAACGCGGCGAGTTGATGACGAAGGAGCGCCTATCCGAATGTTATGCGCTGTTTCGTGACCGTTTCGGTCCCGAGCGGCTCAAGAGTCTGGATGGCGAGTCGCTACTCAACACCATCCATGCCCACGGCAACTACGACAGCCTCGTTTATTGGTTGGAGTTCAAGAGCGATGAGGAGTTTCCCACTCGCGAGTTTGGCAGCATCATGGGCGGTAGCGCGCTCAAATTTGGCCTCTACAAGAGCAAGGATTCCGGTGAGTGGATGGCAGGACATCCGAGCAACCAAATTACTTTGACAATGGCCGAGGCTATTGCCACCGCACGGAAACACCGAGACCAACTGGTTGCTGCCGTGGCTGTCATCCAAGAATTGCCCGCTGGTGCAGACGATCAGGCGTATCTGGCTTTGCAGAGTAAATTAGATGAGATCGCCCCAGATGTTTGCCGCCTAGCTTGGGGTCACAAATATGTGAGCCTGTTTTTCCCGGACAAACTGGACGATTTTCACGCTGAATATTTTCAACGGCACAACCTCATTAAGTTGCTTCAACTGCCGCCTGCGCAGCCCGGCCTGTATGTTTCCGCTGGCCGTTTTGTCAGCTTCGCGAATCAAATGGGATGGCCCATGAATCACCTGACCGCTGTGCTCAACGAACGGAATGGCACACCCATCAAATACTGGCGTATCGGCACCAAGCTCGGCGAAGGAAACGACGCCCAAGATGTTTGGCCCGAAATGAAAGCCGGTGACTATGCCGCCATTGGCTGGCCGAAGTTGGCGGATTTGTCCAGCGTGCTCGCCGGCAACAATGTAAAGGAAACCATCGCGGCAATGCTGAGCAAGGAATACCCGAACTATGAGGCAAACGTTGCTACGCGCAAAGCCGGTGAAATTCGGAACTTTGCAGTGGACATAGCTGAAAATGACGTAGTGCTCGCGGCGGATGGCGAACGGATTCTTGGCATCGGCCTGGTCAAAGGCCCATATCGGTTTGAGCCGACGCAACCGGAAGATGCACCGCACCGTCGCCAGGTCGACTGGCATGTGACATCGCCATGGGAATTGCCCGTCACGGAAGGCTTGAGAACCACCGTCTGGAAATTGCGAAAGGACGACCGAAACTTTGTGGCCGTGGAACGCCAGTTATTGGAACCATCGTTGCCCGCGGCAACCGCGGTCTTAGCCCCAACGCCGGCGCAGCCAAAACCCGTTCGTAAAACTGTGCGCTTAGAAGGCGCTATTCCGAGCAAACTGCAGGCGATCTTGGAACGGAAAGGTCAAGCCATTCTCTACGGCCCGCCGGGTACCGGCAAAACTTATTGGGGTAAACAGACGGCGCTCGACTTGGCAGCCATCGGGGCCTTCGGGTGTCTATATGCAGACCTTACAGCCGAACAGAAAGTGACTGTCAATGGCGACGGATCAAACTTCGGCCTATTGCGCTGCTGCACGTTCCACCCGGCCTTCGGTTATGAGGATTTCATTGAGGGCTATCGTCCACAGAAAAGCACAGGCGGTCAGTTGATCTTTGAAGAACGTAACGGCATTTTTAAGAAACTTTGCCACGATGCAGCCGCTTCGAGTGAAAAGTTTGTTCTACTCATTGACGAAATAAATCGCGGAGACATCCCGCGCATATTTGGCGAGTTGCTGACACTACTCGAAAAGAATAAACGCGGGCAGGAAGTCATTTTGCCATTATCTGGCGACAAATTCTCCGTGCCAGCCAACGTTCTTGTCATCGGCACCATGAATACGGCGGACCGTTCCATCGCCCTACTTGATACTGCCTTGCGGCGACGATTCGGCTTCGTTGAGTTGATGCCGGATTCGTCCACGCTGGCAGGCGCGATTGCGGGCGAGGCTATTCCCTTGGGCCAGTGGCTCGATGCATTGAACTCCCGCATCCGTGAACACATCGGCAAGGACGCCCGTAACCTGCAAATCGGTCATGCCTACCTGATGGATGACACTGGAAAGCCGGTCACGGATTTTGCGAAGTTTTCCCGCATCCTCGCTGAGGATATTATCCCCCTGCTGGAGGAATATTGTTACGAGGACTACAGCGCACTAACGGAAATCTTGGGAGGGGCCATGGTGGACGGTGAACGCCAGCGCGTGCGTGAGGAATTATTTTTGCCCGCGCGCCGTCAGGATTTGATTCAGGCATTGCTAGTGCCCACGCCGGAATTGTCCACGACGATTGAAGCAGTCGCTCAATTAACACCGGCTCCCGAAATTGAGGAGGAGCCCGAAGAACCATCCAAATGACTGCGCAGATCGTCAATTTGATCGAGTGGGAGACGCGGGAACCGTCCAAGGGCAGTCCACTAGCCGGACCTGTATTGGCCGGCCATCCAGCGGCCCAGCGTTTGGCTGAGACGCTCACCCGCGATGGACGGATTGAAATCCTCGAACTGGCGCGTGGTTTGGAATTGCGGGCGTCTTCGTATGTCGGGCGTTTCGCTTTGGGCGAATTACTCATAACCATTAGGCCCAAGATCTCCGGCATGCCGTTAATGAATCTGCTTCGCTATGCTTACCGGCTCCGTCAGTTGGATTTATTTGAAGAGGTCGGCTATGCAACCTCACAGGCCAGCTTCGAGGATTTATTAATCTATCAGTTGGCCGCCGAATCGTCCGAGTTACTCTCCCGTGGTCTCCATCGCGATTATCTTCGCACCGAATCTATGCTCGCCAGCCCGCGTGGGCGGATTGATTTCGGCGGTTACATGCAAGTCGCCGCCAATGCTGGGGTAGCCTTGCCCTGTGTCCATTATCCGCGCAGTGAGAATACCTGTTTGAATCAGGTATTGCATGGCGGATTGGAACTGGCCGCCCGGATGACGTTGGACCGTGAATTAGGCGGTCGTGTACGGCGTTTGGCGAAAAGTTTTACCGGAAGAATCACACCGAAGGAATTGGACACCGCGGGCTTCACCGAGGCATGGCATTCACTGGACCGCCGCACCAGCGCCTACCGCCCCGCGCTAACCTTGATTCAGATGCTTCTGAACACTCAGGGAGTGGCCTTGACCGACACCAAATCACCGATCCCCGCCGCCGGATTTCTGTTCGACATGAACCGCTTTTTCCAGGCGATCCTTTCCCGCTTCCTTGGCGAGAACCTCCTCGGTTACGAGATTCAGGATGAGCGAGTGCTGCGCGGAGTGTTCAGCTACGACCCAGCCAACAACCCTCGTATTCACCGCTCGCCATTGCTCCGTCCTGATTTTCTTGTGCTGCGTAATCGCAAGGCTGAGGCCACTCTGGATGCCAAGTATCGCGACCTATGGGAAAGAAATCTACCGCGTGAAATGTTGTATCAGCTTGCTCTTTATGCCTTGGGGCAGGAGAGCGGTCGTCGCCGGGCAACAATTATTTATCCCACCTTGGAAGATGCGGCTCGTCAGCAGATTATTTTCGTCAAGGACCCGCTGCGCGGCACCTCGAAAGCAGAAATAATTCTGCGACCGGTGAATCTGCTTAAACTCGACCTGCTTTTGCGCGACAAAGGTGTTCATGCCCAGCGCAATCGGATCGAGTTTGCCACGCGCCTAGCTTTCGGAGAGCCACACTATGCTTCAACCAACTGTGGCCGATGTAATTGCGCGGCGGGTGAGTTGTCGAGCGTACAAACATGAACGGAGCCTGCAAGACAAGAAGACAGAAAGG
>CAIVKH010000007.1 GCA_903906425.1 uncultured bacterium | reverse complement strand
CTGACCGATCCGGAGCCGCTGTTCAATTTCTATGACGCGAAAGCGCCGATCTACACCGACATGAGATTCCTGCCGCCGTCGAAAATAAACTGCTGCGATCTCAACCGCTGCCTGCTTTCGGAAGGCTGTATCATTTCCGGTCACCGGATTCTCCACTCCGTCGTTGGCATCCGTGCGAGTGTGGGCGAGGGGACCGTTATCGAGCACTCCGTCATCATGGGTGCGGATTATTACGAATCCAAGCCGCCGCCCGGCCTGCCGCCGATGGGAGTCGGACGAGATTGCTATATCCGCAATGCGATCATTGATAAGAACGCCCGCATCGGCGACGGCGCGTACATTACGCCGGATGGAAAAGCCAACGGCAAGACAACCGATCAATTTGCAGTTTGCGACGGCGTGATCGTCATCCCCAAGAACACTGTCATTCCTGCAGGCGCACGATTGTGACGAATCAGCCGGCCGCCTTCACGCCGGTTGGCGCGGTTTTGCCTTTACGGTATTTTCGTAGGCGGCGAGATCTCTTTGCGACAGTTGCTTTGCGTAGTAGGGATATCGCGACGCCTCGGTTCCAGGCTGAATGTACTTCCATCGTTTGTACATCCACAGCCAGTACTCCGGGTATTTCAGCAAGAGCTGTTCAATGTTTTTCATGATCGAGACGGTTAGTTCCCGTTCGGTGTCCTGCCGATCAGCGCCGCCGGCAGGGACGGCGATCTGTTCCAGCGACGGCGAATAATATCTTCCATTCACATCCGGCAGCCCTATCCCGATGTAAATTTCCGCACCCGTTCGCAACGCGAGCGACGCGACTACCGGAGAAACCGGAGCAGGAACTCCAAAAAAGTCCACGAAAATTCCGCCGGCAGAAGGCTTCGTATTCTGATCCAGAACAAGGGCGACTCTGCCGCCGCCCTTCAACGTTTTCAGCATTCCACGCACGGCGCCGTGCTTCGACAAAATCTGCTGGCCTGTTTTCTTCCGAATCTCGATGAACAAGCGGTCAATCTTCCGGTTCGCCAGCGGTGCAGCCACGCTCGAGAGCGGAAAGCCAAATACCGAAAATGCCATGCCAAGAACCTCCCAGTTTCCCATGTGAGCCGTGACGCATATCTGTGCCCGTTCTTGGAACAAACTGCTATAGCCCGGGCCGAAGACAACCCACTTGCGCGTGCGCTTCGCGGTATCGGATGCGAACCAGAACATGTCCAACAGCGTCAGCGCGAACGTCTGAAACGACCGTCGGACAATCTGCACTTTTTCTACGCGCGTTTTCTTTTCGCCGAATGCGATGTCGAGATTAGCCAGCGCCACGCGCGACTGTTCCCGTGCGAAAAAAACCGCGACGGTGCCGGAAATATTTGCGAGCCTGACGACGGTCTGCCGGCGCAGACGCGGCACGATTGCGAGCGCAGTCTTTGCCAGCGCATATTCAAGGGCATATCGAAAGGAATGGGCACTCATGACGGTTTTGGCGCATTATTGGAAGTGAGCCTGGGCGGGACTTGAACACTTGACCAGAGGCTTAAAGGACCTATAGCCACTCCTCATTTTCCTGAGATGTAGCTCACTTTTATCGAGCCGGCCGAAACGTGGCTGCAAGTTGATCAATATTTTCCGCACATTCCTAATCATGCAAAACCGAACCGTAGCAAAACGAAAGAGGCGGGCGCGAACGAAAAAGACCGCTGTTTGCAATGATGCGGATTTTTCGATTCACACCAAGGGCGGTGGCTAGATTGTTCAATTCCGGCCCGCCGCCAGCGCGCCACCAACAAAGAATGATGTGAATCAGCTCATCGCCTCCGCATAACTGCGCGACGTTTCCAGCCATGGCCGTGGAGGCAGGGGGCCGAGAATTCGGCTGGCACTCGCCGATTGCCGCTCATGATTCAACCGCCCGTGCCGGTTAACCTGATTCATTTCGCCGCATGCGCGTGGTCATGGATGTCGTAATCCTCAATGCAGCGCGCGATGAGCGCGGTCCAGCCGGTCTGGTGGCTCGCGCCGAGTCCACGACCGGTCTCCGCGTCGAAATATTCGTGAAACAGCGCGTGCTCGCGGACGTGATCACAACCGTGGCACGCACGGTGTCCGTCCGTGCCGGGGAGAAAGAGATTTTGCAGCCGCGCGGAAATTTCGTTCGCGACGGCATCGAGTTCGAGCATCCGGCCGGAGCCGGTCGGGCATTCGATTTTCAGCGTGCTTCCGAAATAATGGTGGAAGCGTTGCAGGGCCTCGATGAGCAGATAGTTCACCGGAAACCAGACCGGGCCGCGCCAGTTTGAATTGCCGCCGAACATGCGCGAGTCCGATTCGCCGGGAACGTAGCGCACGCGGAATTCATCGCCGTTGGCGCGGAAAACGTAAGGATTGTCATCGTAGATTTTCGAGAGCGAGCGGATGCCGAACGGTGCGAGAAATTCTTTTTCATCGAGCATGTAACGCAGCACGCCGGTGAGTCGCTCGCGCGACGGAACCGCGAGCAGCCAGCGATGCTGGCCGGGGCAGCATTCGGCGCTCGTCCACGCGATGTGCCGGGCAAGATCGTGCCGGTATTTCAGAAACCACTCGAAGCGCTTTTTGAAACCTGGCAGCCGGTCAATCGCGCACTGGTCAATCACCTCGACGGCGATCAGCGGCAGCAATCCGACCATCGAGCGAAGCTTGAGCTTGATCGTCTCGTTGTCGTTGATGCGGATTTGATCGTAATAAAATCCGTCGTCGGCACTCCACAGCCCGCAGCCGCCGAGCGCGTTCATCGCGTCGGAAATCTGGACGAAATGTTCGAAGAATTTCGACGCCATGTCTTCGTAAGCCGGCAGAAGTTTCGTTCCGTCGTGTGCAAGCTCCATCGCCATCGCAAGCATCGTGAGACAATAAAACGCCATCCACGCCGTGCCGTCGGCCTGCTGCAACTCGCCGCCGGTCGGCAGCGGTTTCGAACGGTCGAACACGCCGACGTTGTCGAGGCCGAGAAAGCCGCCGGAAAAAAGATTGTGGCCGCTGGAATCTTTACGGTTCACCCACCACGTAAAATTCAGCAGCAATTTTTGAAACGCCCGTTCGAGAAAATCGCGGTCGCGCTCGCCCCGCTTCGCGGAAATTTTGTACACGCGCCAGACCGCCCACGCGTGAACCGGCGGGTTCACATCGTCAAAAACAAATTCGTAGGCGGGAAGATGGCCGTTCGGTTTCATGTACCACTCGCGCAGCAAGAGCAGCAGTTGCTCCTTCGCGAATTGCGGATCAATCCGCGCCAGCGGCAGCGCATGAAACGCGAGGTCCCACGCGGCGAACCACGGATATTCCCATTTGTCCGGCACGGAAATCACATCGCGGCTGTAGAAATGCGTCCACTCCGCGTTGCGCCCATCTCGGCGGCTTTCCGCCGGCTTCGGCATTTCGGGATCACCGTTGAGCCAGTCCTCAATGATGTAATGATAAAATTGCTTGTTCCACAGCAGGCCCGCATACGCCTGTCGCGAAACTTCGCGCGCCTCAGTGCTGCGATCGGTCGGTAACACCGCGTCATAAAATTCATCCGCCTCGTGAATCCGCGCCGCAAAGACGCCGTCGAATTCCGCGTCGGAAATTTTCGCGTCCCGATTTGCCGACAGTCGCAACTTGACGCAACGGGATTCGCCGGGCTGCAAGTCGAAGACGCAATGTGCTGCTGCTTTCGTGCCGCGATTCTTCGGATTCACTGCGTCCGTTTTTCCACGAATCACGAATTCATGAAATGCGTCCTTCACGAACGGCGTGTAAGCCGGTGTTCCCGAAAGCCGCTGCGTGTTCGTTTCGTTTTCCGTGAACAAAATCTGCGGCGCTTCCGCGATGCGCAGGGAAAAATCGCCGAGCGATTCGTGACTCGCCGCGATGAGGTCCGGCGCTTCGAGCCAGATGCGCGGCTTCATTGTGCAGCCTTCGTGCTTGCAGCCCCAAATCCATGTATTGCGGAACCAGAGCGTCGGCAGAAGATGAAGCGTCGCCGTTTCCGGCCCGCGATTCAGCGCGGTGATCCGAATCAACACGTCATCCGCATCGACCTTCGCATATTCCGCCGTCACGTCGAAGAATTTATTTTCGTCCAGAACGCCCGTATCAGCCAGCTCGAATTCCGGCTCGCTCAAACCGTGACGGCCGTTTTCGGCGACGAGTTGCTCATACGGAAATTCCGCCTGCGGGTAGCGGTAAAGCGCCTTCATGTAGGAATGCGTCGGCGTCGAATCGAGGTAGAAATATTCCTCCTTCACATCCTCGCCGTGATTGCCCTCGCCATTCGTCAGGCCGAACAGCCGCTCCTTCAAAATCGGATCGCGCCCGTTCCACAGCGCCAGCGCAAAACACAGCCGGCACTCGCGGTCCGTGATGCCGAGCAAACCGTCCTCGCCCCAGCGGTACGCGCGGCTGCGTGCGTGATCGTGCGGGAAAGAATTCCAGCAGTCGCCGTCCGGCGAATAGTCCTCGCGAACGGTGCCCCACTGCCGTTCCGAAAGATACGGCCCCCATCGCTTCCAATTCTTCCTGCGCGCCGCATCCTCGGCCAACCGCCGGCCTTCCGCAGTATTCGTCGCGTTCATGAATCACTCCTGAATATTGACCGAGGCAATTTACCGCATGTCACGGCATTCATCGCATCGCCACATCCGAAAACCGGGAGGACGCCAGCCGAGAATTCCAATCATTGGAAAAGTCCGGGCGCGAAAAGTTCCAATGATTGGAAAAGAGTGGCGACCCAAATTCCAATGATTGGAATTCATGGACACATGCGGATCCTACAGTTTCTCCGCCTTGCTGTTCTTCCATTCGATGTCCGCAGCGCAGCTGCCGCGGGCACGAAGGCCGGCGACAGGCGTCATGTTTGTTCGCGTCATTCGGCCAGCCAGGCCACAGCGAGGCTTCGTCGAGCACGATCCGGCCTTTTTCCACACCGCCGAAATCCATCGCCCCGAGCACCAATCAAGGACTCGTTCCGATGCAGAACAGATGCTTGTCGCTTCGCAGGAAGATCTGGCCGTCGCTGATGGCCGGCGAGGCGAAGCACTTTTCGCCAATGTCGTTTTTCGCGACTTCCTGATATGCAGGTCCGGGCTTGAAAATTCTCATCACACCGGCATCGGATAGCGTGTACACCAGTCCGCCAGCCGTCACGAGCGATGCGTGAGAAAAGCCGGGCTTCTCGCTCCAGAGCATCGTTCCATCGCGCGCCTCGAAGCAGGTCAGCGTGCCGGTGTTGTCGGTGACAACGACGAAATAGTCGCCGATCGAGACGGGCGACGGAACGTAGGAAACACCCTTGGTGGTCCGCCACGCGATGTGCGTCTTCGTGACGTTGCCCTCGCCGTCGGGCCTGATGGCGAGGATGTGCAGTTCTGGAAATCCCCCGGTGTAAAAAAGCAGGCCGGCCTTTTCGTTGTACACCATCGACGCGACGGTCTGCTCGGTCGGGCCGTCAATGATCCAGTGGCGCGCGCCGGTGTTGGGGTCATAGCTGGTCACGCACTTGCTGCCAGAGAGGATCATTTGCGTTTTGCCAGCCAGTTCGCGAATGATCGGCGTGCAGTAGCTGCGCGTCTTGTTCTCGCGCGGAATTTTCCAGACAGTTTTGCCGGTGCTCCGATCGAGCGCGGCGATGTAGGCGTCGCCGTCGTGGTCGCCGTTGACGATCACCAGTTCCTTGAAAAGCACCGGCGAACTGCAGAAGCCGTGCTTGCTGAAAAACTGCCCGGGCCGCACCAGCCACTTCTGATTGCCGTCGAACTCATAGGCGGCGACCACCATCTCGTTTCTGTCGAGAAAGGTGCAGTACACCAACCGCCCGTCGGTCGCGGGCGTGCTCGAAGCGAAGCTGTTCAACCCGTGTTTGGCTTCCAGCGGCGACACGACCGCCGTTCGCTGCCACATAATTTGTCCGCTCCCGCGATCCACGCACACGAGGCATCGTTCTTGCTTTTCAGGAATCGCTGTCAGGAGAAAAATCCGGTCATTCCAGACGATGGGCGAGCTGTGTCCAGTGCCCGGCATATCAGCGGTCCAGACCGCTCCGTTCGTTGCGCTCCAGTGAAGGGGCGCCTTCGTGTCCAGGCTCGATCCATCGCCGCGTGGTCCGCGCCAGCACGGCCAGTTCTCGGCGTGGGCAGCGTGGACCGCGAGTGCCAGGGCGATGGCGAGAAAGAGCTTTTCAGTTTTGGTCGTCATGAGATCAATCCGCGCGCGGCGCTTCCATGCCGTCTCGTGTATCTACATCTTTCGCCGTGGCCAATGACAGCGCGAAGTGCGCGCTTCCGCAGGACAGCGTTGCGGCAAGTTGGATTTGGATGCGAAGAGTGCCAAAAACGGCGCATGGCAAAGGCGAACCCGTGAGCCGCACCTACGTTGAGGAATGGTTGGAATCTTGATGTTTCAACGCGTCTTTTCGTACTCAAAACCAGAAGATGAAGGCCCGCGAAAAGGGTGGGGCAGATGTCGATTTCACGCCCGATTCTATTGCATTTGCCGGATGTGAGCCGGGCGGGACTTGAACCCGCGACCACAGGCTTAAAAGGCCCGTGCTCTACCAACTGAGCTACCGGCCCGGCAAAAACGAGCGCTCAACGTAGCAAACGACATTTCTTTGTCAAAGGATTCGCATTACTTTCTCTGTGTGTCATGACCCGATGTTCAACAACGCTCGCCGTCCTGCTTCTGCTTTGCTTCGCCGCGCCTCTCGCGCTGGATGCAACCGCGCGCGAGCTGCTCACGGCGATGGTCGGCGTGAATGCGGCCGGGTTTCTGCGCGGCCAGTGGTGGACATTTGTCACGTATCAATTCGCACACGGCAACTGGTCGCATCTCCTGTTGAATCTCGTGTCGCTGCTTTCGGTCGGTCCGGAAGTCGAGAGGGTGGTCGGTGTACGGAAATTTTTCGCGATCTATTTTCTCAGCGGAATCCTCGGTGCGTGCGTGTGGCTCGCCGTCGTTTGGCCGCTGGACGCTCATCTCATCGGCGCGTCCGCGTCAATCTGCGGACTGCTTGGCGCGCTCGCCGCGCTGCGGCCGCGCGAAAAATATATTCTCGTTTTTCTGCCGGTCGCCTTGCCGGCGTGGCTGCTCATCAGCGCGCTGGCGGCAACGCAGGTTGCCTATCTTCTGATGGCCGGCACGAACGGCAACGTCGCCTACACGGCGCATCTGGCTGGCGGCGTCGCCGGCTTCGCCATCGCTTTCGTCCTCCGCCGCCGGTGAATTTGCCGCGGCGGTTTTTCCCAATCATTGGAAGTTTTCGGTCCCGGTCGTTTCCAATGATTGGAGACTTCCGGTGTCACACCGCGACAGGCGCGGTGTGACACTGTGGCGCATATATGCTCTTTGCCGCGTCACAGATTAAAATAGAAAGCTTTCACAACTTTCACAAATAAGACCGGTTGCATCCATCACGTCCACTTCGTCCATCCCGCTTGGCACAGCCATTGCTAACTGAAGGCGAAACAAAATTCTTTCTGGAGAACTACGATGTCAAAAGTTTTAGGAATTGATCTGGGAACGACGAACTCGTGCATGGCGATCATGGAAGGCGGCGAGCCGGTCGTAATCCCGAATGCGGAAGGCGGGCGCACAACACCGTCCATCGTCGGCTTCACGAAAACCGGCGAGCGGCTTGTCGGTCAGGCGGCGAAGCGGCAGGCCGTCGTGAATCCGAAGAACACGGTATTTTCGATCAAGCGCTTCATGGGCCGAAAATATGACGAGGTCGAGCAGGAGCGCAAGCGCATGCCCTACGAAGTCGTCCGCGCCAGCAACGGCGACGCGCACGTCAAGGTGCAGGTCGGCGGCGAGACGAAAACTTTTTCGCCCCCGGAAGTTTCTGCGATGATCCTCGCGAAGATGAAGGCCGATGCCGAGGCGTTCGTCGGCGAGAAGATTTCGCAGGCCATCATCACCGTGCCCGCCTATTTCAACGACAGCCAGCGCCAGGCCACGAAGGATGCCGGCCGCATCGCGGGCCTTGAGGTGCTCCGCATCATCAACGAGCCGACCGCCTCGTCGCTCGCCTACGGCCTCGACAAGAAGAAAGACGAACACATCGCCGTGTACGATCTCGGCGGCGGCACGTTCGACATCTCCGTGCTCTCCATCGGCGAAGGAGTCTTCGAAGTGCTCGCCACCAACGGCGACACGCATCTCGGCGGCGACGATTTCGACGAGCGCGTCATGAACTGGATCATCAACGATTTCAAAACCGAAACCGGCGTTGACCTGAGCAAACAGCCAGACGCGCTGCAGCGCATCCGCGAAGAAAGCGAAAAGTCCAAGATCGCGCTGTCCAGCGCGCTCGAATACGAAATCAATCTCCCGTTCATCACCGCCGACGCCACCGGCCCGAAGCACGTCGTGAAGAAACTCACGCGCGCCAAGCTCGAACAGCTCACCGACGAACTCATCCAGCGCAGCATCAAGCCGGTCGAAGCGTGCCTGCGCGACGCCAAGACCGACATGTCGAAGATTGACGAACTCGTCCTCGTCGGCGGAATGACCCGTATGCCCGCCGTCGTCGAGACCGCGCGCAAGCTCATCGGCAAGGCCCCGCATCAGGGCGTCAATCCCGACGAAGTCGTCGCGGTCGGCGCGGCCATTCAGGGCGGCGTGCTCAAGGGCGAAGTCAAGGACGTGCTGCTCCTCGACGTAACCCCGCTCACCCTCGGCATCGAAACCCTCGGCGGCGTTTCGACACCGCTCATCGAGCGCAACACCACCATCCCGGCCAAGCGCAACCAGATCTTCAGCACCGCCGGCGAAAACCAGCCCATGGTCGAAATCAAGGTCCTGCAAGGCGAGCGCAAGATGGCCGACGGCAACAAGACCATCGGCGTTTTCCACCTCGACGGCATCCCGCCCGCGCCCCGCGGCGTACCGCAAATCGAAGTCACCTTCGACATCGACGCCAACGGCATATTGCACGTCACCGCCAAGGACCTCGGCACCGGCAAGGAACAGAAAATCTCCATCACCGCATCCAGCGGCCTCTCCAAGGACGAAGTCGAAAAGATGCGCAAGGACGCCGAGGCCCACGCCGCCGAGGACGAAAAGAAGAAGGAATCCGTCGAGATCAAGAACCAGTCCGAAAACACCGTCTATCAGACCGAAAAGTTCCTCAAAGAACACGGCGACAAAGCCGGCGGCGACAAGAAAGCCGCCGTCGAAAAAGCCAACGAAAGTTTGAAAGAAGCCATCAAGACTGGCGACGCCGACAAGATGAAGGCCGCGATGGAAGCCGTACAGGCCGCCATCCAGGCCATCTCCCAGGAAATGTACGCCAACGCCAAGAAGTCCGGCCCGCAGGGCGCGGGCCAGGCCCCCGGCGGCGAAGCCGGCGCGCCGCCGCCGCCCAAGGACGAAACCAAGCCCGACGACGAGAAAGTCATAGACGCCGACTTCACCATGAAGGACGACAAGAAGAAATAAGTCGCAACTTCCAATGATTGGAACTTAGCCCAAGCCAAGTTTCCAATCATTGGAGAATATCATGGTGAACTGGAGGAAAATGAAATGAGCAGAAAGAAAGCGAAAGAAATTCCGTCTGATACCACGGATTCGAAGCCGCCAGTGCAGCCAGCCGCTGCTCCCTCGCCACCTTTTGCGCCAGCACCGCCTACTGGGTTAGATTTGTCGACAATTCAAGCTCCATCGATAGCCGAAGTTGCAGCTCAAGGCATAACTGCTCCGCCGCCCGTCGTCGTTCCCACAACTCAAGCAGATTTGCTTCGAGTAATTAGTGAGTCACTAGGACCGAATGGTACACTGGAGAAGCACATAGAGAGAGATGAGATTGCCCGAAAGTATATGCAGGAGATAATGGACGCGCATCCAATATCCTCTCAATACAATATTCTAATCATTCACGACGAAACCAGAATGATGAAGACAGACGCTGACAATGTCTATTCGGCGATACAAGGCTTTAAGACAAGGAAGCCAATTTTATTGATGATTTATTCCTCGGGCGGATCCATCGAATCCGCCTATTTGATTGGGAAACTCTGTCGTGAACATTGTAAAGATAAGTTTGTTGTAGCCGTTCCTCGCGAAGCGAAATCTGCGGCAACGCTTCTCTGTTGCGCAGCAGATGAGATTCACATGGGAAGCTTCAGCGAACTAGGACCAATAGACCCGCAGATTAACGAGATGCCCGCCTTGGGTCTTAAAAGCACAGTCGAACATCTTGCGGAGCTTGTTAAGACACACCCGGAAGCTGCGGACATGTTCGCAAAATACTTGAGTTATTCAATCAAGCCGGTTGAGATAGGCTACTATGAACGTGTCGCAGAATCGGCGATGCAGTATGCTGAAATTCTATTAAACCTTCACCAAGCAAATTTGATGCATCCAGCCGAGAAGACTGCGACAGAACTTGTCTATAAATATAAAGATCACGGATTTGTTATAGACAAAAGCGAGGCGACCAACATTTTTGGCGCAAAGATCGTTAAGATAAACTCAGATGAGTATAACTTGGGCAACGCCCTCTACCAGGCGCTTGCCGCCATCAGAAAATATGCAAGCTGGATGAATCATTCCTTTTGGTTTATCGGCACACCAGAATCAAAAGGTGTTTACTGGAAACGAAAGTGATTTGAATTTGGTGGCCCATGCGGGAAGCGAGCCGGCCCGGAGCCGGAGCGCGGACGAAAAAGCGGAAGAAGAAGAATTGCGAAACAAGCAAGAGATGCGAAACAGGACAATAGAACAGGGCGAATCCGTCATGCGGGAAGCGTCCACAGTGCCTTGTCAGGGCAACCGTGCGGGTCTGTCCGCCCACGGAAAGGACCGCATCGTTGGCCAGATGGAACCCTGTCCGGCCACAATTAGGAACCCATTCCAGCGAAAATACGCACATCTTGCCGGCTTAAACGATCCTCTTCGACCTGTGAAACGACCGTTACAACGCCTGAAACGACCAAATCTGCTTTCCGATGCGCCCGTTTCATCATTTCCAGCTACCGCTTGGTCAAACGAAGCTATCACCAAAACATTTCTGGTAACAGCTACGCGGCGTGAAGTGACAGCCGAAACATTTCTGGCTAGAGCTTTACGCGATGAAGATACAGCTTTGTCGCGCGAAGTAACAGCCGCATCATTTATTGCAACAGATTCACCACGCAAAGCGACGGCCATATTATTTCAGACAACAACTTCACTGCATAAAGCGACAGCTAAAACGCTTTCGGCAACAACTTCACTGCATGAAGCGACAGCCAAAACGCCTGCGGCAACAGTTCCGTCACGTGAAGCAACAACTTCGTTGCATATGACGACAGGTCCGCAGGACATTCGGACAACGCTGGCGGAGCAAGCAGACGCTTTTTGGAGCGTCGCGGGCGCGCGGACGTATGGAGCGACGGCGTCCCGCCGTCGTGTGATGGCGGGACGCCATCACTCCATGCTTTCGAACCCCAACGGGGTAGGAAGCCTCCAGCCCAGGGTTGGCGAGTCTTCGAGCCTACCCTGGGAAAACGTCGCGTCCCAAAATCTTTCTTCTTTTTCATTCAATCCTGAAGGGATTGAAGCCGTGTCGCCGGGCTGCAACCCCGTTGGGGTTGGTGATGTTTTTGATACTTTTTCCCAGGGTAGTCGCGAGGACGCGACAACCCTGGGCTGTAGGCTGGCCACCCCGTTGGGGTGAAGAGTCGGAAATCAGAAATGAGCGAGTGGATGCGACAGATTTTGGAAAGCAAGCGCGCGATGCGAAAGCAGCTCACAGAGCTGGACGTGTCGGAGAAGCTTGCGATTCTGGAAAAGCTCCGCGACCGCAGCCTTCTGATCAAGGCGAGTTCTTCGGGAAAATTGGCGGCAAACAAGTGATGCGAAACAGGACGACAGATAAACAGGGCGAAGCCCTGAACCATAGTAGCCGTGGGCAACGCCCACGGAATGGTTGCCGTGTCCAATCATCTTCTCTTTCTGCGCGCGCCCTGAAAGGGCACGCCATAGTAGCCGTGGGCAACGCCCACGGAATGGATGACGAACACACATCATCATCCCCATTTTCGATTCGCCCTGAAAGGGCATCCCAAGACGTGGCGCGATGGTTTGGATTGCCCTTTCAGGGCGAAAACATTTTCTCGCGTGCATTTTCCGGGGGCGTTGCCCCCGGCTACTATGGAACGCCCCTTCGGGGCGGAATTGATTTTTCTGGGTTGGGTTCCGTGGGCGATGCCCCCGGCTACTATGGAATGCCCCTTCGGGGCGATTACACAATCCAATTATCTCTGCCGGGCGAAATGGAGGCGAATCATGCCGCAATCGTTGCACATGCTGTCGGTTCATATTGTCTTCTCGACGAAGAAACGGGAAACGTGGTTGGGGTCGACGGTTCGCGAGCGGGTGTGGGCCTACATGTCAACGATCCTGCAAAATCTGGAGTGTCATTCGATCACAGTCGGGGGGGTGTCGGATCATGTGCATGTGTTGTGCAATCTGACCAAGAAGCACGCGCCGATGGACGTGATGGAAACGCTGAAGAAGGATTCGTCGAAATTTGTGAAGACGCTCGATCCGAAGCTCGCGGGGTTTCACTGGCAGGATGGCTACGGTCTTTTCAGCGTGAGTCCGTCGCATTGCGACGCGGTGAGGGAATACATTCTGAATCAGGAAGAGCATCACAAGACGGTGACGTTTCAGGAAGAGTTCCGAAGATTGTTGGAGAAAAATGGGGTTCAATTCGACGAGCGGTATGTTTGGGATTGAACGATGGATTGCCCTTTCAGGGCGACGATATTTTTTCGGATGACGTTTCCGTGGGCGCTGCCCACGGCTACTATGGGTCAGGCCTTCGGCCTGATTTTTCGGGCTTGGGGCTGTTTTTTGACCGGTTTTGCGAAATCTGGCGCAACTTGCTGTTGATGCGTAAATTATTGTGCTCAAGTCTGCGGAATTAAGGTCTTGGAATTGAAAATATGAGGTCAAAGTTGCCGGGTTTGCAGTCAGTTTCGTCAGGGTTGCACTCAGACGCGCGAAGTCTGTGGTCAGGCTCGTCAGGTCTGCGGTCAGGGGCCGGAAGTTTGACCGCAGCTCGCCGGGGTCTGTTGTCAAGGCTGTCGGGTCTGAGTGCAGGTGCGCGAAGTTTGTGGTCAAACTTGGGAAGTCCGTCCGCATATGCAGAATCTGAGATCAAACTTGCCGGGTTTGAGGTCAGTTTCGGGAGGCCTGAGGTCAGTTTCGCGGGGTCTGTGTACGACCGTGGCGGAACAAACGGGCATTTTTTTGGGCTTCGCAATCATGTTTCAGAGCATGCTCGCAAAAGGCAGGTTGAATAAATGACTGTCAACATTGCCGAATTGTATCCTTACGAGTTATGCGCGATCACGGGGAAGATCGCGATGCAGAAGGAGCTTCTTGAAGTCAACGGGACGGCACCCATCAAGATTTTGAAGGTGGACGACCAGTGGCTTGTTCTGGATGGAGCCAACAGGGTCATGGCATCAAAGGAACTCGGCCGTACGACGATCGAGGCGAAGGAGCTTTTCAGGCAGCCGAATGAGATGCCGCATTATCAGGACTGCCTGGCCAAGGCCATCGAACGCGGATGGAAGGGCTACGAAAATTTTCCGAAGGCCGAAGTCCCGCCGGAAGGCGGGCTGCGTCCCAAGGTTCCCCCGACGCTGCCGATGAAAAAGCTGGCACCGGTGCAACAGCCCGCCCCGGAGCGCGAGCCGAAACCGCCTCGCGAGGCGTCGCCCCGTCCTGTCGAGCCGCCGAAGCCGCGTCTCGGCGTGGCGGAGGTGATGAACATCGTGAAGGGTTGTACAATACGCGAGCGCTACCGGCTTGCAGCCGTCGTCAATGGGAAACAATGGGTGGTCATGAAGGCCGGCAAGAAGCTTGATCTGGACGCCTCGGTCGCCAAGCTGGCGGAACTGATGATTGAAACGACGCATGATGATCTGGTTTTTGGCCTGGTGGAACCGGCCAAGAAATAGGGCGATGGGCATCAGATTTTGATTTGAGAAAGTTTAGTTGAGTCCGGTTCGGCGGGTGCCGGTGACCGGGCCAGCATGTAAGAAAAAAGAAACGGAGAAAAGGAAGAGATGAAGATACAACCATTGGGTGATCGCGTTCTCGTCGAGCCTGTCAAGGAAGGCGAGATCAAAAAGGGCGGGATTATTATCCCGGACTCAGCAAAAGAAAAACCGACCGAAGGCAAAGTCATTGCCGTCGGCACGGGCAAAATTGACGACAAGGGCAACAAAATTGCCTTTAACGTGAAGGTCGGCGACAAGGTTCTGATGCCGAAGTACGGCGGAACCGAAGTCAAGTACGACGGTCACGATTACCAGATCATGCGCGAGGAAGACATCCTCGGCGTCATCACCGGCTAAGCCATTCAAATAAGGAAAACATATCATGGCAGCAAAACAACTGAAGTATGACACAGAAGCACGCCAATCAATTTTGATCGGCGTCGAGAAGCTGAGCCGCGCCGTCAAGGCGACGCTCGGCCCGCGTGGACGCAATGTCGTCCTCGACAAAAAATTCGGCAGTCCGACGATTACGAAGGACGGCGTGACGGTCGCGAAGGAAATCGAACTTCCCGACGCATTCGAAAACATGGGCGCGCAGATGGTCCGTGAAGTCGCCAGCAAGACGAGCGACATCGCGGGCGACGGCACGACGACGGCGACGGTTCTGGCCGAGGCGATCTATCGCGAAGGTCTCAAGAACGTCACCGCGGGCGCAAACCCGATGGGCCTGAAGCGCGGCATTGATCTCGCGGTCACACGCGTGGTCGAGTCCCTCGTGAAGCAGTCCAAGAAGGTCAAGGACGCCCACGAAATCGCGCAGGTTGCGACGATCTCCGCCAATGGCGAAGAGTCCATCGGCAAGATCATCGCGGACGCGATGGAAAAGGTCGGCAAAGACGGAACGATCACGGTCGAAGAAGCCAAGAGCATCGAAACGACGCTCGAAGTTGTCGAGGGAATGCAGTTCGACAAGGGTTACCTCTCGCCGTACTTCGTGACGAACGCCGACACGATGGAAACGTTGCAGGAAGACCCGTACATCCTCTTGTTCGAAAAGAAGATTTCGAGCCTGCAGGATATTCTCCCGTTGCTCCAGACGGTGGCCAAGGCCGGCCGCCCGCTGCTGATCATCGCGGAAGAACTCGAAGGCGAAGCGCTCGCGACCCTCGTCGTGAACAAGATTCGCGGCACGCTGCAAGTTTGCGCCGTCAAGTCCCCTGGCTTCGGTGATCGCCGCAAGGCGATGATGGAAGACATCGCGATCCTGACCGGTGGCAAGTTCATCAGCGAGGATCTCGGCGTGAAGCTCGAGAACGTCACGATTGCCGATCTCGGCCGCGCCAAGCGCGTCACGATCGACAAGGACAACACGACGATCGTCGAAGGCGCAGGCAAGAGCGCCGACATCCAGGGCCGTATCGGCCAGATCCGCCGTCAGATTGACGAGACGACCAGCGATTACGACCGCGAGAAGCTGCAAGAGCGCCTCGCCAAGCTCGCCGGTGGTGTCGCCGTCATCAACGTCGGCGCTGCGACCGAAACGGAAATGAAGGAGAAGAAGGCCCGCGTCGAAGACGCGCTGCACGCAACCCGCGCAGCCGTTGAAGAAGGCATTGTCGCCGGTGGCGGCGTTGCCCTCATCCGCGCGCAGCCCTCGCTCGACGATCTGAAGCTGACTGGCGACGAAGCCATCGGCGTCGAGATCGTCCGCAAGTCGTGCGAAGCCCCGCTCCGCCAGCTCGTGGACAACGCGGGCGTCGAAGGCGCGGTCATCGTGCAGGAAGTCAAGAAGGCCAAAGGCTCGAATGGCTACGATGTCGCGACCGGCGAGTACGTGGACATGGTCAAGGCCGGCATCATCGATCCGACGAAGGTCACGCGCTCTGCGTTGCAGAACGCCGCGTCCATCGCCGGTCTGTTGCTGACGACCGAGTGCATGATCACGGAAATTCCGGAAGAGAAGAAAGCACCCGCCATGCCTCCGGGCGGCGGCGGAATGGATTACTAATTCCGCAAACTTCCAATCATTGGAAACTGTCGCGAGGCAAATTTCCAATGGTTGGAAAACTTCGAAGACGGCGCGGGAACGCGCCGTCTTCCTTTTTTGAACGTGGCGTGCGGCGCGCTTCGCCGTCTCGAACGTTGACATTGCAGAGGGTGGCGCGTAGTTTCACGCCCCAATTTTTTAGCCGGGAAAAGGCAGAGGGACAGACATGGATATCGCATATTTGGACAAGGCGAAAGAGCGCATCAACAACGTGCCGCTGCTCATCAACATGGTTTCGCGCCGTGTGAAGCAGCTCAACAGCGGCCAGCGCCCGCTGGTCAAGCCGGACAGCCCGAAGCAGCAGGCGATTGACATCGCGCTGAAGGAAATCGCCGAGGGCAAGCTCATCGCCGAGATGTCGTTCACCGCGCCGCCGTCGCCGGTGCAGCGCGACAATATTCTGGCGCTGTAATTTTTCGATTTTCGAACTGACGACACCTTCCGCCGCGCGGAAGGTGTTTTCTTTTTTTGCCTTCACAGCCGGGCGGGGAATGTCGAGACTGCGGCGGCAATGGCAGGGAGAGAAAAATAAATCATGTTTGAGGCTGGAATTTTTCTCGGCGCGTTCCTGCTGTTCCACCTTCAACCGCTGATCGCCAAGCACATTCTCCCCTGGTACGGCTCGTCGCCGGCGGTGTGGACGACGTGCATGCTTTTTTTCCAGACGCTGCTGGTCGGCGGCTACGCCTACGCGCACGGGCTGACGCGGCGCGCAAAGCCGGCGCGGCAAACCGGCATCCACATGATGTTGCTTGCGGCGGCCATCGTCATGTTTTGCATCCAGTGGCAGCGGTGGGGCGCGCCGATGCTGCCCGGCGCGGCGTGGAAAATTTTTCCGCCCGATGAGCCGCGGCGATACCTTTTGCTGATGCTGCTGGTTGGTGTGGGGCTGCCGTACTTCGTGCTCGCGACGACGAATCCGCTGCTTCAAAAATGGTTCACACGGGCGCGGCCCGGCGTGTCGCCATACAAACTTTATGTGCTGTCGAATCTCGGTTCGCTCACCGGATTGCTCGCCTATCCGGTCGTCGTCGAGCGGACAATGACGCTGCGAAGTCAAGCGTTCATGGTCGCCGCGCTGTTCCTCGTTTATGCGGCCATCTGCATCGCGTGCGCGCTTCGGGCCCGCAGCGCGCAAGCCGTCATCGCGTGCGTCGAATCCGATCCTGTTCCCGCCGCCAGCGCGACCGCGGGGCAAAAGATCCTGTGGCTGCTGCTTTCGTTTTGCGGCTCGGTTCTCCTGCTCGCGGTGACGAATCATCTCTGCGAGGAGGTGGCGGTGGTTCCGCTGCTGTGGGTCGTGCCGCTGGCGCTGTATCTGACTTCGTTCATGATCGGCTTCAGCAGCCTGCGGATCTATTCGCGGCCGGTGTTCGCAAGCCTGTTCATGGTCTCGTCTTTCTGTGCGTGCATCGCGCTGCTGGCGTCGCTGCTGATCCATTTGCCGGCGCAAATCATCATCTACTCGGTCCTGCTGCTGAGCGCCTGTACGTTTTGCCACGGCGAACTTGCCCGGTTGAAACCCGCGCCGGAACAACTCACGGGATTCTATCTGCTGATCTCCATAGGAGGCGCGACCGGCGGAATCTTTGTTGGGCTAATTGCGCCGGTGATCTTTCGCGGTTTCTGGGAATTTCACGCAGGCGTGATGCTCTGCTGGGTTCTGCTGTTGGTCGTGCTTCTCCGCGACAGGAAATCCGCGCTGCACGCCGGCTCGCGCGTGGCCACTGCCGCGTTCATTATCTGCGGAACATGCGCGTTCGCGTGGCTGCTCGCGCCAGTGATGATTCCCGGCGCGCGGGCAATCGCCGGGAAATTTGCGGCTCTGTTTTTCTACAGCGCCGCCGGGATCGTCGGACTCTTGCTGCTGTGGCTGATTTCACGGCGATCCGAATCGTCCCCGTTTTCCGCGCAGAACCGGCGCTGGTCGCACGCGGCATTTGCGCTCTCATTCGCCGCCGTCGAGATGACGCTGATCTTCCACATTTCCAGTTACGGCGAACACGCGCTCTTCGCCTCGCGGAATTTTTTCGGCCTGCTCCGCGTTAGCGAGTTTCCGTTTGCCAGCGACACAAACCGGCCCGTGCGCGCGCTCATCAACGGGAACATCCTGCACGGGGTTCAGTTCAAGAAGGCGGAGGACGCGCGCAAGCCGACGGCGTATTACGTCGAGGACAGCGGCTTTGGTCTGGCACTGCTGAATCATCCGCGCCGGGCCGCGCCGGAAGGTTTGCGCATCGGCGTGGTCGGTCTCGGCGCGGGAACGATTGCGGCGTATTGCCGGTCGAATGACATGGTCCGGTTTTATGAAATCAATCCGGCGGTCGCGGATCTTTCGCGGGGCGCGAATCCGTATTTCACTTTTCTCCGCGATGCGCCGGGGAAAATTCAGATCGCGCTGGGCGACGGCCGGCTTCAACTCGAACGCGATCTCGCGTCGGGCGGTTCGGAGAATTTTGATGTGCTCGCGCTCGACGCCTTCAGCAGCGACGCGATTCCCGTCCATCTGCTCACGCACGAGGCGTTCGAACTTTATCTCCGCCATTTGCGGACGCCCGACGGGATCATCGCGATCAATGCGGCGAACCGTTTCATTGATCTGCTGCCGGTGGTGCGGGCGCACGCGCGGCGCTTCGGCCTCGACATGATTGTCGTCTGGAGCGATTCGGACGATGAGCGCGCGCTGCGATGCCGGTGGGTGTTGCTGACGGCGGATCACTCGCTCGCGCGCCGCGAGCCGTTCGCGAGCCGCGCGGACAAGGCGAAGTGCAAGGGAAATGAAGTCGAATGGACGGACAGTTTCAGCAATCTGCTGGAACTTCTGTTGTGAGCAATGAATCAAATGAATCTGTTGTCGGCATTCGCACATTTGTTTATTGTCTGGCGCGCGTTGGGGAAAACCCGGCGTGAGGAGGCTCGTGAAACATGAGCGCGGGACAAATCGAAACACAGCCAGTTGATGCCGCCGGCGGCAGTGCAACACGGACGGCACCTGTCGCCGCGCGCGACAAGGGCTCGTTTCTCGTCCTGTTTCTGGCACCCATCCGCCAGTATCTCGAGGACGACGAAGTCTCGGAAATCATGATCAATGGCCCGCGGCAGATTTACATCGAGCGCAAGGGCAAGGTGGAGCCGACCGATGCAAAATTCCAGAGCGAGCAGGCGCTGGTGGCGGCGATCAAGAACATCGCGCGGCAGGTCGGCCGGCTTTTCGACTTTGAAAATCCGCGGCTCGACGCGCGGCTGCCCGACGGCTCGCGCGTTCACGCCGTGATGCCGCCGCTGGCGCGCAACGGCACGGTTGTGGCGATCCGCAAATTCCGTCGCGAGAAATTGAAGATGGAGGAGTTGATCCGCTTCGGCAGCGTTTCGCAGGCGGGCGCGAAGCTGATTGATTTGATCGTCAAGCTGCACAAAAACATCATCGTTTCCGGCGCGACTTCATCGGGAAAAACTTCGGTGCTCAACGTGCTCAGTTCGTTCATCAGCGACGACGAGCGCATTCTCGTGATCGAGGACGCGAGCGAATTGCAGTTGCAGCAGACGCACGTGGTGAGCTTCGAAACGCGCAAGCCCGACGAGCATGGCAAGGGCGAGATTACGATCCGCGATCTGGTGACTTCGAGTTTGCGTTTGCGCCCGGACCGGCTGGTCATCGGCGAAATCCGCGGCGGCGAGGCGCTCGATCTTTTGCAGGCGCTGAACACCGGCCACGCCGGCAGCATGTCCACGATCCATGCGAACAGCCCGATTGACGCGCTCTCGCGCATCGAAACCTGCGCGCTGCTCAGCGGCATTGACATTCCGCTTTCCGCGCTGCGCTCGCAGGTGGCCAGCGCGATCAACGCCGTGGTCCACACCGCGCGCCTGGCCGACGGCACGCGCAAGATCACGCACGTGACCGAGGTGCTCGGCCTCGACAAGGGCGAATATGTCGTGCAGGACCTGATCCGCTTCAAGCAGGAGGGCATTGACCCGAAGACCGGCAGGCTCGTCGGCTATCACACCGGCGTCGGCGTGCTGCCGACGTTCCTGAGCGAGGCGAAGGTGCTGCGCCTGAATCTTGACGAGGCGTGGTTCAAGGCGACATGAACAGCGCGGCAACATTTTCGGAGTTTCCAATGATTGGAAGTTTGCGCGGCCGTGATTTCCAATCATTGGAAGTTTACGGCGGAAGCGCCGGATGGACTTTCGGCATGGGGTTGATTCATGGCATTTGAACATCTGACATGGGCGTCGAAAACGGACGTCGGCCACAAGCGGAAGAACAACGAGGACTCGCACGTTTGCCTTCCAAATCACGGCGTCTTTTGCGTGGCCGACGGGATGGGCGGCATGGCGGCCGGCGACATGGCCAGCAGCATGATCGTCACGACGCTGCGCGAGCAGATTGAAGCTGAAAAGACGTCGGACGCCTCGCAAGCGGCCGCGGCGAAGGCATCGCGCGCGATCAGCGCGCTACGGCTTGCGAACGACCGCATCCGCATGGAGGCGAAAAACCGCGGGCTGCGTTCCGTCGGCTCGACCGTCGTGCTCGTGGCGTTCGACGGCAAGGATCCGTCGCGCGTCGTCATCGTCCACGCGGGCGACAGCCGCTGCTACCGTTTTCGGAACAACGAACTTCTCCAGCTCACCACCGACCACTCCGTCGCCGAAGCCGTCGGCGTGGACGAGAAAAAACTTTCCGCGATGTTTCGCGGTGTCGTGACGCGCGCCATCGGGACGATGGAGGAAATTGATCCCGAGCGTACGAACATGGAAGTGCAGGCGGGCGATCTTTATCTCATCAATTCCGACGGCCTCACGCGCATGGTGACGGACGAGGAAATCGTGCAGATTCTCGCGCGGACCGCGAACGAGTCGTTGCAGCAGCGCGCCGATGCGCTCGTGGCCGCGGCCAACAACAATGGCGGCGACGACAATTGCACGGTCGTTCTCGTCAGCGTTGCGCAGTGGACTCCACCCACCGGCGAGACCGCGACCGGCACCGGCACGGAAACGGATACGGCCGTTGATGGCGACACCTCGACTTCAACCTCGCCGGGCGATGAAGACTCGGAAACGCAGGACGAGATCACGCCGCCACCACCGCCGGCGCGGTCATCCGCGGCGGCCACGGAATCCGGCACGACTCAACCGCCGGCCGAAACCGTCACGCCACCACCGGCGGAGGCTGGTGCCAGTGGCGCGGCCACGAAGATTTTGCCGCAATCAGCGGGACATGAGAATGCGCTGCCGGAAGAGGACGGCGCACATCGAAGAAAACCGGGCAACATATTGCCGCGCATTATCGCGATTGTCGCCGCTTGCGCCATCGGTGGCGTATTTGTCCTGTGGCAACTGAGCAAAAAAACTGAACCATCCGGCGCATCCATCGAAGCGACGAACGATACTTCACGGTCGCCCGATGTGCCTCAGCAGGCGACGATCCCTCCGGCGGTCACCCCGGCAGTTGCCACGGTCGCAGCCGGCCCGGTCGAATCGAGTGCCGCGCATGTGGTCGTTCCTGCGGCCGATGTTTCAACCATCGCCCAACGTGAACCAGTCGCCGTGGCCGACGCGAAAACGAATACGCCTGCCATTGCCGCGCCCGTGCCAGCGGCGCCAACGGCCGCACCGCCGAAATTCATCCTCGTGGATGGTGGGCGGAATTTTGCCATCATCCTGCCGGGACCGCCGCCCTTGACTCGCGTACCGGCAAAAGACGGCATGTGGGATTTGGTGAAGAACAATCGCGCGGCATTTGAAGAGTGGCAGAAGAACACGCCGGCGGCCGCGGAGGCGGTCAAACATGCCGCCGAATGGATGACGCTGTGGGACGAGTTCAGTTCACCGCCCACGCCCCAAATGCGCGAGGCCGTGTTTAACGGCCGCGTCCAGTTGTTGCAGAAACTTGCTGCGGTGCTGCCTGACACACGGCTGACAATTCCCGATCCGCTGCCGACCGAACCGCGTGACATGTGCAGATGGTACGTCTTTCTCCACACGCAGGTCGTGGAAGGTCTTGACCGGTACCGAAAGATGACGGCCGAGGCCCTCACGTTCCCATCTGAAGATGGTGACAAACTGTGGCTGCGTGAAATCGAGGCAATGAGCAATTTTGGTCCGTCAACCGAGCAGCAAAAAGCTATCGCGCTGACCGGCGGAATGGCGCATCAGTTGCTGGTCTCGCCGCTCATGATGGCTCAGGACATCAATTCTCCGATCTGGCGATATGAAGCCGTTGATTCATTTGTAAAATGTGTCGCGGACTGGGAGGAGAAGGCCATGTACTGCGGGCGCGTGAATGCGATCTTCCTACATGATGTTGTCCGCATTCCTCAAATTCCGAACCGTCCAGGAGGATATGTGCCTCGCGATGAGTTTCTCGAACCTGTCGCGAAATCCCAGGCGTCATGGCTTGCCGCGATGCAAAAGACCGAGGCGCTCCGCACCGACCCGGTGTCGATGGAACACCTTTCGAACGATCTTTGGACACTGATGTTGAAGAAGGACAAAACGGCCGTGGATGCGTTGGACGATCTGCGGGGATTCATCTACACGATTCACCGGGCTTATGAGCTTCGGCACCGCGCGAGCGGCGGCAAGAGCAACTGAACAAGAGCATGGCTGCTGAGGAAAAAAAAGAGTCGCTGAGTGCGCCGCCTTATGAAAAGGGCCGGCGGGTCGGGGATTTTGAACTTGTCGAGGTACTCGGCCCCGGTTGCGTGGCTGGCAATCTTCTCTTTCGCGCAAACAGCCTGCAATCTGTCGCGATTGATATGCCGCCGGGTTCGGCTGTCGGTTTCGAAGTCATGCTTGCCCTCGCCGGACAAACGAAGGCGGCACGCCGTGCAAGGGCGCGATTTGAATTGCTCGCAACCACCGAGGCCGACGCGATGCTGCGTTACCTGGATATGTTCAATTTCGAGGAGGGTGGACGCGAAATTCCCTGTGTGGTCACTTCCAATCCGCCCGGCCAACTGCTCACGGGCGAAATCGCCGCCCATCCCGAAGGCCACACCTTTGAGGAAACGAAAACCTTCGCCGACATCCTGCTCAGATCACTTTCGCGGCTGAGCGATGCGGGTGCGCCGATGCCGCGGCTTGCTGCGCGCAATATTTTCATCAAGAACCCGAAGGAGGCGGCGTTCATCAATCTCGCAATTGCCGACATTGATGATCTGTCGAGCCGCGCCAGCGCCCACCTCACGGATTTCGAATATCTTGCGCCGGATCTTCTGAGCGGCGGACGCGATGACGAAGTTCCATTTCACATGTTCGGCTTGGGCGTCTGTCTTTTCGAATATTTATACGGTGCCGGCCGCAAGCCGTTCGGCACGTTTGCTGATCACGCTTCGTGGCTGCAGTTCTGGAAGGCGACGGGATCTTCAACTGTGCCCCAGCATCTGGCGCGCGTTGATTTGCCGCCATCCGCACAAGCATTCCTCGATCATTGCCTCGCCGTGGATCGGAACAACCGCTTCCGCTCGTTTTCAGAGGCAATCCAGTCGCTCCATTCCGGCGGTACCACTCGCACCGGATTACGAACCTCCGACCGGCCCTCGGACACTTCGATTGCTGCCCGCACAAAGATAGTCGGCGATTACGAACTTATCGGTGATGCTCCGATTGGACTTGGAGCGCAGGGCGTGGTCTGGAAGGCAACCTGCAAGGCGACGGGCAAGGAATTTGTCCGGCAGGGCGATGTCGTTGCACTCAAGATTCTCAATCCGCATGTCGGAGATCTTTCAAAGACGGAGCATCGTTTCCGTTCGCTCTGTAAGCTTCGGCATCCAAATATCGTCGAATACAAAGATGTCTTCATTCATCCCGATGGCGCGCGCTGTTGCATCGCCATGGAGTTTGTCGAAGGCGATGCACTGGACAAGATTCTGGAGAAGAATCGCGCAACAGGTCTTCCATGGCCGCAGGCGCGCAGCATCATCAATCAATGTCTGGACGCGCTGGCTTATGCCTCGACGCAGAACGTCGTCCACCGTGACATCAAGCCGCCGAACGTTCACGTCACGCCTGATGGCCGCGTAAAGATCATAGACTTTGAAATTGCTCGACGCGTCGGCGGTGCTTCCAGCGTTCCGACAGTACAGGGTTTTGCCGGCACCTTCGCTTACATGGCGCCGGAATTTGCAGGTGAAAATCCGTTCTCCGGTGATGAGGCATCTGATGTTTTCAGCGCGGGTATTTGTTTCGTCGAAGTCTTGTCGGGCAGCCTGCCATTCGACGCATTCGTGTCCGACCAGCAGCATTTCGAATTCATCCGGCGATGGCTTGATCCGGCAAAATGGCCGCAGCCGCGGCTCGACCAAGTTCGCTCGCCCGTGCCGCTTGCCGAGGTCAAAGCGTTCCTGACGAGAATGGTTCAACCGAACCGTGTGGAGCGTTACCCGAAGTTCTCCGCTGCCCTTACCGATTTCCAGCGGTTCCTTCCGATGGTTATCGGCGAAGATGATGGCGAACGATACGAATTCGACGAGTCAACCGACTTACTGGGCAAGGGCGGCTTTGGCTCCGTCTATCGTGCGCGGCGACTCAGGGATGGGCAAATCGTGGCCGTCAAGAGGCTGACCGCGCAGAAGTATCTCAAGCGCTTCGCGCGTGAAAAAAAGATTCTGCAACGCATCCAGCATCCCAATATCGTCCGCTTTCTCGATTTCGTCGAAATGCCATATCTTGGACAGAGCGAATATTTCATCGTGATGGAATATCTGGAAGGGATGCCTGATTTCTCGCTTCGCCGCAGGCTCAAGGCGGCTGGCGGGCCACTGCCCGTCAAAGAAGTCATCGGACTGTTCGCTTCTTATCTCGCCGCGGTTGAGCATCTGCACGAAAATGGCGTGATTCATCGCGACCTGACGCCGAATAATCTCTACGCGCCGCCCGGCCGGACGGCTGAAGCGAAGGTGATTGACTTGGGTGTCGCGATGGATGAGACCGGCACGCTTTCAGTCACGGGCGGCCTGCCCGGTGTGCCGGACTACATGGCACCCGAATTCGCGACACGTGACAACGTCCGCGGCTCGCCACAGACGGACCTTTTTTCCCTAGGGATTTGCTTTTATGAGGCCCTGACGGGGCACAGGCCCTATCCACAATTGCCGGCAGATCCCAAGCGATCATGGAGCGAATGGGTCAAGCGTTGCCAGAAGTTGCCTCCGGTTGATTTCAGCGCGGCCGTGTTCCGCCAGAATCCGGCATTGAGGAAGATCGCCGAACGGGTGATGGCCGAAGAACCGGAACGGCGCTATTTATCCGCGGCCGAAATGGCACGCGAAATTGTAAGCGCCCTCGAATCGTCCGTGGATGAAGACACGATTGCAACGCAGATGGGACCTGCTCTCATTGCAGAAACGGAGAAGGCCCCACAGCAAGCGCGACCGTCACCTCCGAAACAGTCGGAGATCAAGACGACCGCGGCGCAGCATGATGCCCAGCAACGTCCGATTTCTTCCACGCAAAGATGGGTGCCGCCAACGCCCGAGAAGATGCAGAAGATTCTTCCGCAATATGAATTTCTGGCGATGCTTGGCGCCGGAGGCATGGGCGCGGTTTATAAGGCAAGGCAGATATCCCTCGACAGATTTGTTGCCATAAAGATTCTGCCGCCTGGCATCGAAGATGACATGGGCGGGAATTTCGTCGAACGCTTCAAGAATGAGGCGCGGATGATGGGCCGCATGAATCATCCGTGCATCGTGAATGTTTACGAGTCCGGCGAGGCCAGCGACGGTCAACTGTATTTCGTCATGGAATATGTTGACGGCACGGATCTCCAGAAGTTGATTCGGGCCAACAAACGCTTGAAGCCCGATGACGCGCTCGCGATCACGGCACACGTCTGCGACGCGCTGCAGTATGCGCATTCTCGCGGCGTCATTCATCGTGACATCAAGCCGGCCAATATCCTGATCAGCGAGGACGGTTCGGTGAAGATCGCGGACTTCGGCCTTGCCAAGTCCTACGCCGGCCAGAGCACGGATCTCACGCGCGCCAATATTGCGCTGGGTACGCCATATTTCATGGCGCCAGAGGCGCTCCAGATGGACGTGAAGCTCGATGCGCGGGCTGATTTGTATGCCGTCGGCGTGATGCTCTACAATATGCTCACCGGCGAACTGCCGGTCGGCGGCTGGAAGATGCCGAGCGAACTTGTGCGTTCCGATCCCCGGTTGGACAATGTCATCAGGCGGGCGACGGAAAAGAACCGCGACCACAGGTATCAGACCGCGGCGGAGATTCGCAAAGATCTGGACACAATCCTGACCACGCCGATTCCAAAGGCCATTTCGGCTGGCGAGACAACCGGCATGGCGGTTGTGACGGAGAAAGCCACGGCAAAACCAACGGAGAAGCCGCGCGAAAAACCGCCGCACCCTAAACCGAAACCGGTGATCATTTTTGCCTCCGCTGACCGAGCGATCCAGAAGAACGGCAGCACGAAGCTTTCGTGGAGTGTGAAACAGGCTGACAACGTCACGCTGGATGGTCAGCGCGTCGAGTCGGTGGGTGAAAAAGTCATCAATCCGTCTGCCAAAACGCGCTATCGACTGGTAGCAACCGGACCAGGCGGAAACGCGGAGCAGGAAGTTGTCGTTGGCATTGCGATGGATTGGAAGCCAGTCATCCGTATGGGATCCCTTGCAGCCGCAGCCGCCATTATCATCGCCGCTGGATCATATTGGTGGACGCATCATCAAATTGGCTTCAAGGACTACGGCGTCACGATGGACTCTGCAAACAACCTCGTCGCGACGCTACATTCACATCGTGCAGAGCAGGTCGCTGACCTGCAGCTGGGAGCCGGTTCGAAATTCGCGGAGACATTCGCGGCGGAGGTCGAGAAGAAGACTTCGTCCGGCGAGCGCCGCGAAGCAGCGGGTCTGGTGCTGATATGGTCGCAGGTGGCATCGCTCCTGCAGACAAACGGTGTGACCGTTGATCCCAAGGCATGCAATTCCTTGGAGAAAAAAATCGCGGATTCCAGTGTGGCTGCCGGC
This sequence comes from uncultured bacterium, assembly GCA_903906425.1. GTDB lineage: Bacteria > Verrucomicrobiota > Kiritimatiellia > CAIVKH01 > CAIVKH01 > CAIVKH01. The sequence continues at coordinate 18,806 of CAIVKH010000007.1, read as the reverse complement.
AACGTCGCCGCGCAGGCATCGAACATTGCTGCTGCGCAGGCGCTGCTGGTTGAATGGAACTCCATTACCAGCCAGCTTGCGGGCGTTGCGACTTTCGACCCGTCCATCGCGGAAAGAATGCGGACACGGGTGAGGGACATGGCTGCAAAGAACGAACTGTCTGACCTGCTAAAGGAAGTTCAGTCGTCGACCTCGCTCGCATCACTCCAGCAGGCACTCGAAAAATATGCCGCCTATTTTGGGAAATGGAACAGGCACGATGATGCCATCGAAAACCAGTCGGTGGCGGCGATTACAAATCTGGTCGTCGCTGCCACCGCCAATTTCACGACACGGCCTGCTGCCTTGGACGGCTTCGAGAAGATTGTGAACAATATGGTGTCACAGCATATTCTGCCACCGGCCGCGGGCAAAGTGATTGCCGACGCGGAGACGCGAATTGACGGGAACGTAAAAGACCGCACGAGATTAAAACTCTTCAGCGACCTGAAGGCATCAATCATCAGCGCAAGCACGGTGATCCAACTGGATCCGCTGCATGAGAAAGTGGTCGGCAGCACGCTGCTTCCCGACCAGAAGGCGGCATTGACCAGTCTGCTGGACACGCGGGCGGCTGTCGCGATTGATGCCGTGGCGGATTCCTTTAAACAGGAAACTGATTCGAAGAAGCTCTCGATGGATCAGGCGCAACTTCATCGCCTTCCCAACTGGATGCAGGGGACAGACCGGTTCAAACAACGCGACGATGAGATAGAGAAGTTGATTTCGGCTGCGAAAATGGGGGAGGAAAATCGGACCAAGGTCGCGGCGCTGCGTGCGAGTATTCCCCAGCCATTGGTTTCATATCCGAGCGAATATGCGAACTTCGTCAGGGAGATAAGCAAGGTGCAGGCCGGCGCCAGCAACGAGATGTTATACCCGACCATCGCCGGCGACATTGCGACCGCGACCGGTTCCGCAGAAAATAATTTGACGCACACTCTGAATTCCACAATGGACAGTTGGAACTCGGCTGAGCGGCCCGCGGAACTGGCCAAATGGATTTCCGCGGCGCGCAGCGCCATTACGCCCGATCTCCCCGCATGGGCCGCAAGTGTGCTGACGAAAACTATTGAGCAGGCCGGCCGCCAGGTCCGGCAGACCGAGATTGTCGTGATGAACGACTCGCGCTATGCCGTTGATCTTCGCTGGCCCGAAAGCATGGCGCGGCTTGTTGATCACATTGCGCCGGGCGCAAAGACGAATTATCTGATCTCGTCGGAATCTGCCATTGACATTCAAATTGCCGTGGCCGCCGTCGTGCCGGGTGCGGCCCGGCGCAAAGCTGTGAACCAGTCCATCTCGCCCGGCCGCCGCAACAGCATCTCGCTTTCGGATTCGCAATTCGCGCTGTCGTCAACAACCATCACATGGAGCGGCCCGAAGGATGCGCCCGGCCTGGTGCTGCAGGTTGATGGCACGCTGTTCGCCGCGGGCCAGAGCAAGGTCCTTGCCCCGGACACCTCGCTTAAACTCGAATGGAAACGGCCCGATTATCAGGACACGCCTCCGGCCACGCAGGCCATTCCGGCCAGCGACAAGGTGGACCTTGCGCAGTTTCAACCCGCCGCCGCCGACTGGAAGCCGACGCCGGATTTCGTGCTCGTGAAAAATTTTATTTCGCAAGTCTCCCGCGGCAACATCACCGAAGCCGCCGCCCTCAAGGACCGGGCGGCCAGCGCGAAGATTGCTGACGAGGCCACGCGCCAGTCGCGCGACGCCTCCATCAAGGCGCTGGCGGAACTGGCTGTAAATTCCCGCGAGGCCGCCGTGCATGGCGCCGACCGCACGCGGGCCGCATGTTATCTTTTCGCGACGAACTGCACCACACGCGAAGGCCGAATTGGCGCGGCAGGCCGGCGGCTGGCTGGCCTTCAGGAAAGGCTGGGCCCCGGCCTTCACCTGGCCGCCGACGCGCGATCGCGCTTCTGGCTCGGCCTGCTGGAAAAAGGCGTGCAGCTTTCCGTCGCGGACATCGAAAGCGCGATCCCGCAGATTCCCAACTCCGCCGAGCAGGAGGCCGACAAACTCGTGCTGACCTATCTTCTCGGAGGCGACGCCAAGGCCCCCGCGCTGCCGCAGAATCATCCCGAATACAATCGCTACAACTTCCACATTGACCGGCTCCCGAATTTTCTCAAGCAGGACATCGAAGAAAGCCGCATCATCGAGACCGCCGACGCCGCCCTGAGCTTCCTGCTCGCGCCTCCGCCCTCCGTCACCCTCGAAGCCGACGACATCGCCAGTGCCGAGTTATTCATCAAGACCGCCCGCGTCGTTGCCGACAAACAATCCGACTGGGTCAACGCCCAGACGATGCTCAAATCGCTCCAATCCGCCTGCCAGAAACAGGCCGCCAAACTCCGCTAAGCCGGTTTCTCCGCAACGGAAGTTCGCTCGAGCCTCAGGTGAAAAGGCCAAGGATCGCCGGCGCAATCCGACGGTCATTCCGCCCCGGTCAGCGTTTCCAATGATTGGAAATTTGCGCGGTCGTATTTTCCAATCATTGGAAAAAACGAAGACGGTGCAACCTCGTGCCGGTGATCGTCCGGCACTCCGCGCTGCGGTTGTCCTGAACTCGTCGGGGCCGCTCATTCGCGGCGCAACTCCGTCTTCTGGCCTCCGTCATGCGCCGTCGTCGTGACAGCCCCCAGTTCGTCCTCCGTCTGTTTCTGCAGTTCAGCAAACGCGGCCATCTCTGAATTTCCGATGGCCTCTTTCGCGCGGACGATTTGCGGCACGCACGCGAGGCCGCGGACGCGCGCGAGCGGCACGCCGGCCTGGATCAGATCGCGGCCTTTTCGATAAAACACGATGATCAGCCGCAGCAGCGCGATCTGGCGTTCGGGCGAGCAATAGGCGTCCTTTTCATCGAAGGCGCTCTGCGTCAGAAATCCGTCCTTCAGAATTTCGGAGACGAACAAAATCAACTTCTGCCCGTCGGGCAGAACGTCGGGGCCGACGAGTTTCACGATTTGCTGCAACCGCTCCTCGCGCTGAAGAATCGTCATCGCCTCGGTACGAAGAGCGCTCCAGTCCGGCGCCTGTTTTCCCCACCACGGGGCGACGTCCTCCAGATATTCGGAATAAGAATGAAGCCAGTGAATCGAAGGATAATGCCGCGCATTCGCGAGCACCGTGTCGAGCGCCCAGAAACAGCGGATGAAACGCCGCGTGTGCTGCGTCACTGGTTCCGAAAAATCTCCGCCGGGCGGACTGACCGCGCCGACGATGCTCACCGACGCGCGTTCGCCGGCGAGCGTCGTGACCGCGCCGCCGCGCTCGTAAAATTGCGCGAGTCGCGTCGGCAGCGATGCGGGGAATCCTTCCTCGGCCGGCATTTCTTCGAGCCGCGCCGCGAGTTCGCGCAACGCCTCGGCCCAGCGGCTCGTTGAGTCGGCGAAGACCGCGACGCTCTTGCCCATGTCGCGATAAAATTCCGCCAGCGTGATGCCGGTGTAGATCGAAACCTCGCGCGCGGCCACCGGCATATTCGATGTGTTCGCGATGAGGATTGTTCGTTCCATCAGCGGTCGCCCCGTTCGCGGATCTTTCAGCTCGGGAAATTCTCGGAGCACTTCCGTCATTTCATTTCCGCGCTCGCCGCAGCCGATGAAAACGATGATGTCCGCGTCCGACCACTTCGCGAGCTGGTGCTGCGTGATTGTCTTGCCGGTTCCGAATCCTCCGGGAATTGCCGCAGCCCCGCCTTTGCCGATCGGGAAAAATGTATCAATGATTCGCTGGCCCGTGATGAGCGGTTCCACGATTCGCAACCGCTCGCGAATCGGCCGTGGCATGCGAACCGGCCATTCTTGCAGCATCCGAATTTCGCGTGCGCCGCGTGCTGTTACAACAACGGCAAGAACATCGCGCAGTGTGTATTCGCCCGTCTTGACCATGCTGCAGATCGTGCCGGACACATTGGGTGGAACCATCACGCGATGGCGGACAAGTTCAGTTTCCTTCACTTCGCCGACGGCTTGTCCTGCGATGACGGTATCGCCGACTTTCACACTCGGTTCGAACAGCCATTTCCGCGACGCATCGAGCGGATCAACTTTTTCGCCGCGTTGAATCCACGCGCCGCTGCGCGCCTGAATCGCGGGAAGCGGACGCTGAATCCCGTCGTAAATATTGCCGATCAAGCCGGGGCCAAGCCACACCGACAGCGGCGCGCCAGTGCGTTGAATCGGCGCGCCAGGCTTGAGCATCGTCGTGTCTTCGTACACTTGAATCGTTGCGTGATCGCCGATCAACCGCACGACTTCGCCGACAAGTCCGAGATCGCCGACGCGGACAACCTCGTACATTTGCGTGCCGCCCATTCCGCTCGCCGTCACAATCGGGCCGCTGATTCGTGTGATGACCGGAGTCGTGCTCATGCGATACCTCCCGAAACCAATCCGGTTTTTAGCGCGATTTGGAGTTGGATTTCCGGCCACATTCTTTCGAGTCGTGAAGCGAGCCGGTTGTCCCAGATTTGCCGGCCTTCAGCGTCTTGCACGATGACGCCGGCTTCAGCCTCGGCAGATGATTCAATTCTGAACAGCAGATTCGGGCGTCCGGCGCGCCGCTTGATTTCATCACGTGCGGCGTCGTCCAGAAGCTCGCGGTCTGCGGCGGAGAATTTGATTGTGATTTGTTCGCCGTCCATCCGTCTCAGGGCTTCGGCGGCGAGGGCGATGATCGTTTCGCGATAGTCGAAACCATCGCGTGCAAGCAGGCGTCGCCGGATGTCATCGTGGATGGATTCGAGCAGTTCGTTGATTCGCGCGGATCGCATTCGGCCACTTTCGACGGGAACTGTCGCGAGAATCAATTCGCTGCGCCGAGCTGCTTCCGCTCGTGCCTGATCGAGCAGCTGGCAGCGCGCGGTGTCTGCGTCGGCGGTCGCTTTCGCGATAATCGCAGCGGCCTGGTCGCGCGCGCGACGGAGCGTTTCATCGGCAGCACGGCGCGCGTCGGCGAGGATTTCTTCGCAAAGCAGGTCGGGCGAATTTTGCGCTGGTGATGTCACGTTCACTCCTGATCAACTTTTATGCAGATGGCTTCCTGCGCGATTTCGCGGAGACTTCGCCGTCCGCGCATTGGGCCGGACGGGCCGGGGATTTCGACGATGAGCGGGCGCGTGTGTTCCAAACGGAACGCGTCAACTTTTTCGCGAACCATTGCGGCGATTTGTTCGGTGAGGATGACGATGCCGCAGTCGGATTGCGTCGCCGCTTGCGCGAGCGCGTCGGACACCTGACTCGCGTCAGCGACGGCGCGGCCCGCGACTCCGGCGAGGCGGAAGCCGCGCACCGTATCTTCATCGGCGATGCAAAAAAACTGCATGGCCGTTTCCGATCAGATTTTTTGCAGCAGCATCATCGCGATGGCGAAGCCGAGGACGGCGAGTCCTTCAGCGAGCGCCACGAAAAGAATGCTACGCGTCAGCAGTTCCGGTTTTTCCGCGGCCGCGCCCATCGCGGCGGAGCCGATGCGGCCGACCGCGTAGCCCGCGCCGAGCACGCTGATCGCAATCGCGAACGCAGCGGCAAGTCCGAGGCCGATGGCGCGGTTCGTATCGCCACCGGAAGCCTGTGGCTCCGTGGCCATCGCCGGCAGCGCCGCGAGCGCCAGCGCGCACGCGGCGAGAAGTTTCGAGGATCGTTTCATTTCGTCACCTCCATTCGCAATTTCCAATGATTGGAAATCTCGCATGCGCAAATTTCCAATGATTGGAAGTCACGATTTGTTTCACACGGTTTCATGTTGTCGGACTCCACAGAACGAACGGGCGGAACGCGCGGCCGCCGCCGGAAAAAAATTTGCCGAAGAATTCGTAGTATTCAAGACGCAGCGCCTGCACGGCGGCGATGACGCCTTCGAGGACGATGGCGATGACGTTGCCGAGGACGATGATTGCGATGCTGCCTGTGGCCGTCGCGTGACGGACGGATTCGGCCATCATGAAAAATGCCATGAGCAGCGCGGCGTGGCTCATCGCGTAGGCGGCGAGACGGACAAAGCTGATCGTGTTGGCGAGATAGACGAGGACGCCTTCGAAGGCTTCGACGGCGGATTCGGCGAAGGCGAGGCCGACGCCTTTTTCTGCGTGGCCGTGTTCGCGCAAAACATGAATTGGCTCGCGAAGAATCCAGCAGACAACAGGCAGCGCGAGGAAGATCATGATGGCCCACGGCATGAGTCCGCGCGTTTGAATCGCGGCTGATTTCGCGAGGATCGCGAGTGCGCCCCAATAAAACACAACGCCGGCGATTCCGAATTTGTCGAGGAAACCGCCGATTACGTCGCCGCGGCGGAATCGGTTCACGATGTTGAGAACGATGCCGAGGCTGATCATCACGATGCCGAAGGCGATGGCGGCGTACATCAAGTTGATCGGATTGCCTTCAATCGGGTCATGCCAGATCGCGAAATGCTTGAGTTGTGGAAGGCCGAAATAGCTGCCGTAAATTACGCCGAAGACCGCGCTCGAAACGCCGGCGTACAAAAGGAGCAGACCAACATTGGCTGTCATTTGTCCTTTGTCATTTGTCCTTTGTCTGCCGCGCAGGAATGCGATCAGGCCGCCGAGCACGAGGAGCGCGCCTTGACCCGCGTCGCCGAACATGAGGCCGAACATGAGGACGTAGCTGATCGCGAGAAAAAGCGTCGGTTCGAGTTCGCGATATTTCGGAAAGCCGAACGCGGTCACGAGCATCGCGAATGGGCGGAGCCAGCGCGGTTGTTCGAGAAGAACTGGGATTTCTTCGTCTGGAATTCCATCGGGCGACTCGATTGCAATCGCGCAGCGATTGCTCGTGATTTCACGAACATGTTGTTCAATTTCGGAAGCGCGCGAGGCGGGAATCCAACCGGAAAGCACGGAGGTTGTTTCCGTGCGGCCGAAATTCTGCTCGGCTTCAATCAGGCGGCGCTCCGCGAGCGCGGCTTGCTCGATTCCGGCCAGCGTTTGCGAGGATGATCCGGCAAGCGATCTCAATTCCGCGTCGAGTCTTCCGAGTTCCTCTGCGGCAATTTCCTTTTCGTGAAGTTTCTCCGCGGACAGCGATGCGGTTGTAGCGCCCGAAGCGTCGGGAAGTGTCGTGCGGCGAAACGATGAACGATCCAAAACGGCGTCGAGTTGAGTGCGATTTTGCCGGCTTGCAAGTGCGATGATGGTTTGCTGTCCGCCGTCATTCGATTGCGGCAGAAGGATCGAGGTCGATCCGATTTCGGCGCGGAGCCGGTCGAGATTTTCGGCGGGCAAAGTCCCGATGACAAAATGAAGGAATTCGGCGCGGCCTCGTAAATCGAGGGGAATTTCCAGGCCTTCGAGGCCGGTCAGTTGATCGCAGATGGCGGAGGTTTCTGTTTGTTGCTGCAAGAGAATCTGCCGCTTTTTCAGCAGGGCCGCGGTTTGTTCCTCGATGGGGCGAAGTTCTTCGTCGGCTCCTTCCACGGCGAGGATCGAGGACGACGATGAGGACGAGGACGATTGGAGCATGCGGCGAAGCTCTGCGATTCGGTTTAGAAGATGATCGCAACGGGAGGTGTCAGCGGATTGAACCGGAGTCGCGCCGTTCGCAGTTTCGGCTCGAGTCAATTCGACAGCTCCGCGTCGCCCCAATTCCGTGAGGACTTTTCGTGCGTCGCGCGAAAGAACGAGCGCGTTAAGCCGAAGCATGGCGACGGGCTTAAACATCGGCGGCCTCCATGCGTGTTCGCGGAATCAAACGTGCGCGAATCGAATCGGCGGGAAGGCCGAGGCGGATTCCTTCGCTGAGTGTGATGAGGTTCGAGATCTCGATGCGGCGGATTCCGAAATAGCCGATGACGGCGGCGAAGCCGATGTGGCTGCGGCGAAATGCGCGATTCGAAAGGCGAAGGAAACGATGCCATGCGAGTGATTCCAGCGATGCGGGTTCGCTCGCTTGCGGAACAGAATCAATGACGCGACCGATGACCCGATGAGAAATCGTCGCGAGATCGGAATCGCCGAGCATCGCTTCGAAAAGGCCGCGCGGAATTGTTGTGCCGGCGATGTGCAATGGGCGCAGCGATTCCGGTTTCAGTTGATGAATGAAGCGGCCGCGCACGGCGAGCATTAGATGAAATGTGTCGATTTCCTGCGAAACGAGCGGGGCGACGAGTTCGCGGTCCTCTGAAGCGAGTGAGTCCAGACGCGCGATTAACGCTTGAAAATATCCGCGATCAAGCGCGGCTTCGAAAAAGAACGGGCTGCGATCATCGCGATGCGATTTCAGAATTTTGGCGAAGCTTTCCTGCAATGAGTCGTGCGGGAGCAAGTCGGTGAACGCTTCGAGCGTTTTTGCTGCGAGAAATTCTTCGGCGTTGAGTTCCGAAGCCGTGGGCAACGGGAGCAACTGTTCGCGAAGTTCTTCGATAGCGGTCCGGTTCAGAAAACCGCGAACGAGGATTTTCAGGTTTTCGATTTGGAATCGCGTCAGGTTCCACGCGAGGAATCGCGATTCGTGGGCGGCGAGTTGAGCTGAATTTTCGGACATTTCGGTAATCAAATTTGCGATCAAGCGGCGCTGCAAAGCTGTCGCGGTTTGAAAAGTTTCGCCGGGGAAAATTTCTTTTCCGAGTTCGGCGATTGATCGCAGGCGGCAGAGTTCGTCGAGCCGCGCGGCCTCGGCCAGCCGGCTTTTGCGTCCGTGGAGGCGGGCGGTGAGATAATCCAGATCGCTGGTGATGAGCAGCGGCATGGGTTCACCTTTCGCGTTGCCTGGCGCCGGTAATGCATTCGACGGCCGCGGCGACGACTTCCTTCCGCGTGGTTTCGCCCAGCCGGATTTGCGATTCGATTTCAGATCCGGCTCGTTGAATCTGCGCCTGTTTTTCTTGTTCCGCCTGCTGCGCCGCCGCGGCGATGATTTGTTCGGATTCGCGTCGCACCTGTTCGCGCGACTGGCTCGCGATTTCCCGTGCCTGGGTTTGCGCGCCGGCCATGATGCGGTCAGCCTCCTGTTTCGACGCCGCGACTATTCGGCGCGCTTCGGCCTCGGTTTCGATGACTTTGTGGATCACCTCGCGCATGGCGCAGTCAGCTTTCAAGGCAGAGGCTACGAAATCGGCGGCGGGGCGACAAGAACCGAAATCCATCCGGATGAAGTTATGGCAATTCAGAAAAGCGGTCGGCGCAGTTTCCAATGATTGGAAGTTTGCGGATCGGAAAGTTCCAATGATTGGAATTCGCGGTGACGGTCTTTGCCAATGATTGGAAGAGGTCAGGCCGGGCTGGGATGACTTCGAAAGAAGATTATGCGGGGACGGCGGGTGCGGCGGTTTTCTCGCGGGGCTTGTCGAGTGCGGCGCGGACGTGGTGGGCGAGGATTTCGCGGGTGAAGGGTTTTACGATCAGCGCGATGTCGCCAACGGCCTGGATTCCGCGGGTGAACATGTCGTCGGCGAAGCCGGACATGTAAAGGACCGGGAGTTCGGGGTCGGTCTGGTGAAGGGCTGCGACGAGATCGGGGCCGTTAAGCTTGGGCATGACCACGTCGGTGAGGACGAGGTGGATCGGCTCTTTGCGCGCTTGGTATATCGCAAGCGCCTCTTCGCCGTTTTTGGCCTCGATGACGTGGTAGCCGAGCGAATGGAGGTTGCGCTGGGCGAGGCGGCGGACGATGGATTCGTCTTCGACGATGAGAATGGTTTCGGTTCCGGTTTGAAGGAGCGGCTTGATCTCGACGGGCACGGCGGCGGATTCGGCCGATGATTTGGGAAGATAGATGACGAATTCGGTGCCGACGTTGACTTCGGTCGTCAGCTCGATGTGGCCGCGATATTGCCTGACAATGCCATACACGGTGGCCAGGCCAAGGCCGGAGCCCTTGCCCTTTTCCTTCGTGGTGAAGAACGGTTCGAAGGCGCGCTCGCGGACGTGGTCGGGCATGCCGCAGCCGTTGTCGCGGACGGTGAGCGTGATGTAGGGGCCGGGGCGGAGGCTGATGTGCTTGCGGCAGTATTCCTCGGAAAGCACGGCGCTGCCCGTCTTGATCGCGAGCCGGCCGCCGCGCGGCATGGCGTCGAAGGAGTTGATCGCCAGATTCATGATGACCTGTTCGATCTGGCCGGAATCCACCTCGATGAATCCGAGGTCCGTGGCAAGCTCGGTGGTCAGTTCGATGTGCTCTCCGAGCGTGCGCCGCAAAATGTTTTCCATGTTGGCGACGATCTGGTTCGGGTCGGCGGGCTGAATCTGGATGACCTGTTTGCGGCCGAATGAAAGCAGTTGCTTGGTGAGGCGCGAGGCGCGTTCGCCCGCGCTGATGATTTCGGTGATGTCTTCCTTGAGGGACGACTGCGGGTCAATTTCCGCGTCGGCCATGCGCGCGAAACCGAGGATGGCGGTGAGCAGGTTGTTGAAGTCGTGCGCAATTCCTCCGGCGAGCCGTCCGATGCTCTCCATCTTTTGCGCCTGCCTCAACTCCGCTTCCATCTGCACGGCGGCGGTCACGTCCTGCGAAACGGAGAGATAGCTGACGACCAGCCCCTTGTCGTCGCGCACCGGCGAGATGGTGTGTTCGACTTCGAAGAACGAGCCATCGCGGCGGCGGTTGGTCATGCGCCCGGTCCAGACCTGGCCGCGCTGGAGCGTGTTCCACATGCGGCGGTAAAACGCCTCGCTGTGTTTTCCGCTCTTGAGCAGGCGCGGAGTCTTGCCGATGACATCTTCGCGGCGATAGCCGGTCATGCGTTCGAAGCCGGGATTGGCATAGTGAATCACACCGTCGGTGTCGGTGATCAGGACCGACTCGGCGGATTGCTCGACGGCGACGGCGAGGCGGCTGCGTTCGCGTTCGGCCGCCTTGCGCTCGGCGATGTTGGCAAACAGCGAGCAGAATACGGCGACGATTTCCTGCACGGATTCGTCCATCGGCGCGCCGGTGATGGCGGTGTCGTTGCAAAGAATTCCGATGGATTTGTGCGCGGTCTGAATCGGCGTGATGGCGATCCACCCGGTGCGGTTGCCCGCCAGGCGCTGGCCGTTCCAATAAACGAGTTTGCCTTTCGTCGTGCTCCAGCGCGGCTCGCTGGGCTGGCGCAGGCGCATGGTTTCCTGCCACGTCTTGTCCATCGGGGCGCGATTCAGGCGCTCGTCCGTCGTGTTGCCTTCATAGTCGGTGCCGAAGGTTGACTGCACCCACGGGTCGCGATTGATGAGAATGCCGACGCGCTCCAGCCCGAGTTTTTTGCGCGCGAGTTCGACGGCCAGCCGGTAGAGCGAGTCTTCGTCCGGCGAGCCGATCAGCTCGTCGGCGATCTCGACGATTTCCCGCATTCCGCGCAGCAGGGTTTGCTGGCGCCGCTCGACCTCCAGCCGCTCGGTGATGTCGTGGCCAATTGCCTGGATCTCGGCCATGCGTCCGTCGCGCTCGAAAATTCCGCGCTTGATCCAGTGATGCCATCGCGTGCGACCGTCCGGCAGCATCAGGCGGAATTCGACGGCGCAAACGGGATGATCGGGCGTGAGCGAGGCGATCGCAGCGTGAATTTTTTCGCGGTCATCCTTCAGGATGAAATCGACGCATTGATGGCCGACGATCTGTTCGCGCGGCAGGCCCATGTAGCGGATGACGGCTTCATTGGCGAACGTCAGCGTCGTGTCCGGCAACTGGCGGATGATCAGCTCGGTCTGTTCTTCGACGATGGCGCGATAGCGCGCCTCGCTCAGCCGGAGGGAATCCTCGACGATCTTGCGCGCGGTGATGTCGCGGACGTGGAGGATCAGCGCTTTTTCCCCGCCAAAATCAATCAGGCTGGCCCGGATTTCCACGGGGATGCGTCGGCCATCCATCGTGTGGCTGAAGCCTTCGATCTGGTGAATGTTTCCTGTGAACCACGCCGGAAATTGCGCCGCGACCGCCTTGCGTTCATCTTCCGGAACCAGGTCCAGCACGTTGCGGCCAACGAGCTGATCGCGTGCGACGCCGTGCAGGCGGCACGCGGCCTGGTTTACATCCAGCACGATGCCTTTCCGATTTTCCACGAACACGGCGTCCGGCGAATATTCAAACAGGGCGCGGAATCGCGATTCCGATTTCGACAGCGCGTCGGTGCGGCTGGCCAGCTCTGTCTGCAGATGCGATTCGTGGCTGCGCAATTCATCTTCCGCGCGCTTGATTCGCAGCAGGACCTCGACCTGCGCAACCAGCTCTTCATTCTCGAAGGGCTTGCACAGGTAGCCGTCGGCGCCGACTTCCATTCCGGAGACGCGGTGGCGCGGCGTCGTGAGGATTCCGGAGACCATCAGCACGGGGGTTGTCGCCGTCCTGGGCGACGCCTTCAGCCGCCGGCACGTCTCGAAGCCGTCCATGTGCGGCATCTTTGCGTCCAGCAGGATCACGTCGATTTTTTCGCGCGCCGCGATCTCGAGGCATTCCTTTCCGCTGAGCGCCTCGTGGATGACGACATCGCCGAGCTGGTGACGCAGGATCGCTGCTATCAGTTCCACGCTGTCTTTCAGATCGTCAACGATCAGAATGCGCGGAGCCTCGCCCAGCGGTGCCGGAACATATGGCTTCTTCCTCATCATCCGAGTGGCTGAAGCCTATAGATCCAGGCCTTTTTTCACCATGAGAAAGTGTGAAAAAAACGCGCGCGCGCCCATCCTTTGCAGCAGCCGCGGGTTCCAATGATTGGAAATTTCGACGGCGCTGGTTTCCAATCATTGGAAACATCAGGCGGCCGCGCCGGCGGCGGGCGCGGAGTCGCGGCTGGAGATTCTGACGCGCTCGCTGCCGCCGGCGGGCAGGGGAAATGGATGACAGAAGAGGGCGAGCGAGAAACGTGCGAGCATGGAGTGCAGTCCGTCGGCGTTCTGGTTTGCGAGCATCAGGATGAATTCGCCCTCGCCGGAATGGGCGAGGCAGTCGTCCGTTCCCAGTTCCTTGAGCAGGATGGTTGAGACGAAAGCCAGCAGCATGTTGCCGATGGTGTCGCCGTGGCGCCGCCGGACGATGTCGTAGCTGTCCACACGGAAGGCGCCAATCGAGGCGGTGGCGAATCCCGTATGGATCAGCCGGTCATGGTACCGCAGCAGGCCGATATTATTTCGCAGGCCCGTGATCGGGTCCAATTCATCCGGTGCGGCGGGTTCGAAAACGGGCAAAGGCGGCGCGCTTGAAGTCGCATGCGTCGCCGTCCGGTGCGGCGGAATTGTCAACAGCATGCTTTCCACGGCAGTTCCCTTTCCTGTTCCGCCGGCGCATGAATGCCGCATGCGATCCGGCAAACTCCTAGGCCCCGGTCTGCAAATCCGACATTGCGCCGGTGCCGGCATTATTTCCCCTGCTCAGTTGCGCCTCGGCCTGAAACCAGTATTGCTGGTCCTTGCCGGCCGGCATCCCGTCCTTCTCCCAGGCCAGGTATGCGAGGAGAGCGATTTCGGCGCCGCTCGCCGGCGACCCGGCGGCCTTCTTCGCCTTGTCCTTCTGGCCCGCCGTTGATGAATCCGTATTATTGCCCGCGGTCTTTTTCATGGTTTTGCTCCTTTCATTTCTTCACAGACGAATCAGCCCAGCGCCGCACCGCCCGCCGCGTGATCATGGGATCCTGGAACGGACACGGAACCCTCTCCGATACCGCCCCGCTTCCGCACTGCGACACCAACACCGCGGGAAACCACTCGATTTTCTGCGAACGCCCCGACGCGAATCCGATCCTGCCCACCATCTCAATGTTCGATACTGCACTCATTCCGTGCCTCCATTTCTTGAGTGCAAAATACCGCATTCGCCATGGCGCGAAATTGCGCCACCCGTACATTTGAAATGGCGGAATCCGCCATGAGGGACAATGCGTGCCGATCTCGTCAGTCTTCGCTCTGAACCCAGCGGGCCGCGCTGGACACAAGCTCGGGGGCGTTTTGCAGGCCGAGCTTTTCCTTGATGTGCGCGCGGTGTTTTTCGGCGGTGCTCACGCTGATGCAAAGATGCTTGGCGATCTCGCGCGTGCCGCGGCCTTCGCCGATCAGGCGGAAGACCTCAAGCTCGCGGTCGCTCAGCGTGTCTACGCCGACGGTGTCGGATTTTCTTCCGTGCAATTTTTCCAGCATCAGCGTGCGCATCGCTTCGCTCACGCAAATCTGGCCGCGGAGCACTTCGCGAATGCTGCGCAGCACAAGCTCGATCGGCTCGTTCTTCATGATGTAGCCGCGCGCCCCGGCGCGGATCGCGCGCCCGGCGTAGATCTTTTCATCGTGCATCGAAAGCACGAGCACCGGCAGCGCGGGATCCAGCACGGCCAGATCCTTGACCAGCTCGATGCCGTTGCCGCCCGCCAGCGAAATATCCACGATGGCGATGTCGGGCTTTTCGCGCGGAATCTCCTTCATGGCCTCGGCCGCGCTGGTGGCCTTGCCGCACACCATCAGGTCGGTCTGGAAATCAATGAGCCGCGCGAAGCCCTCGCGCGTCACCGGATGATCTTCGACGAGGAACACGCGTTTCTTGCCCAGATGTGGTTTTGCTTTGAGTGCCGTGGCCATGTTTGCCTCTCCTATTTCTCCGCGACCGGCAGCCGGCAGGTGACTGCGATGCCGCCGCCGTCCGCGTTCTTGATCTCCAATGTTCCACCAATCAACCGCGCGCGCCGGCTCATGTTCGAAAGCCCCATGCCTCGCGGCCTGGCCCCCGTTCGTTTCATGCCGACGCCGTCGTCGGCGACGCTCAATGTTACGCCACCGTTGCGCCGTTTCAATTCGATCGTGATCTTCTTCGCGCCGGCGTGCTTCAGCGCGTTTTGCACGGCTTCCTGCGCGATGCGATAAAGCTGCGAGGCCACCGCGTGGTCCGAAATGCCGACGGGCTGGGGGATGTTGCAGGTGCAGCGCGGGCCGTTCGCCGTCTGCATCCTGTCGGCCAGTTGCTGCAGGGCGGTCATCAGGCCGCGGGCATCCGGCGCGAGAGGATTCAAGCCGTAGGACAAATCGCGCGCGTTCTCGACCGCGTCCTTCAGCAGCGTCTCGATGGCGTCGGTTTCGCGCGCGCAGTCGGGCTGAGTGGTGCGGAGCTGCTGGCCGAGCATCGCGTTGTGGAACCGCGCGCCGGTCAGAAGCTGGCAGAGACCGTCGTGCAAATCTTCGCCGATGCGCTTCTGTTCGCGCTCGGTGGTGGACAGCAGCTGCGCCTGCAATTTTTCGCGCTTGGCCATTTCCGCGCGCAGAAGTTTGTTCGCCTTGTGCAGATCGGCGGTCCGCCAGCGCACGCGCAGCTCCAGCTCCTCGCGCGCCGCGCGCAGCGCCTCCTCGGTCTGCTTGCGCTCGATCGCATAGCGGATGGACCGCACGATCTGGCGGCCGTCGGCGTGGCCTTTGACCAGATAATCCTGCACCGTCTCGCGCACCGCCTCGACGCCGAGATTCTCATCGTCGTTGCCCGTCAGCACGACGATGGGCAGGTGCGGCGCGGCCGCGCGCAACCGCCGGTACGTATCCGCGCCCTTGCTGTCCGGCAGCGACAGGTCCGCCAGCGCCACGTCGAACTTCTGGTTTCGAAGCCGCGTGATCGCGTCGTTGAGGTGATCCACGTGAACGAATTCGAATCGTGCCTTGCTTGCCTGCTGCAGCGACTCGCGCAGCAGGTCCGCGTCCGACGCGCTGTCCTCGACCAGCAGAATTTTTATGTCATCGCCATGCATGATGGTTTTGTCTTCGACCGCCGAAAAAAACCGGCCTTAACTTCGCTTAAGACGGAAAACTTTCAAGTCACTCACCGTGCGTTTCCGTTCCCCCGCCGTCATGAGACCGTCAACTTCGCCTCGTGCGGCGGCAGGCGCGCGAGGGTCAGCCAGAACGCCTCGATGCCCTTGATCAGCTCCACGAACTGCCGGAAATCGAGCGGCTTGATGATGTAGCAGTTCGCGTGCAGATCATACGCCTTCCACACGTCGCGATCCGCCGGCGACGTGGTCATCACGATCACCGGGATCGTGCGCAGCATCACATCCGTCTTGATTTCCGCGAGCACCTCGCGCCCGTCCTTGCGCGGCAGATTCAGGTCCAGCAGGATCAGGTCCGGCCGCGGCGCCTTCGCATACGGCTCCTTCTTGCGCAAAAATTTCATCGCCTGCTCGCCGTCCGTGACGATGTTCAGATGCGTGGCGACCTTGCTGGAGCCGAACGCCTCCACCGACAGATCGGCGTCGCTGGGGCTGTCCTCCACCAGCAGGATTTCCACCGGCCGTCCGAGCCGCGGATCATTTTTCTTCATCTCATTTGCCCTTCGTCATTGTTCATCCGTCATCCGTCATTTTTATTCGCCGCCCGCCGGCCCGCTCGCTTCCAATGATTGGAAAACAGGCGTCCGCACTTTTCCAATGATTGGAAATGTCTTCCGGCCTCTGAAACCTGACCCCTTCATTCCGTGGCCGCCTTGAGCTGTTTTGTTTTCGCGTCGTCGTCGCGCTGCGCGGGGAGGCTGAAGAAAAATGTCGTGCCTTTGTCCGGCTCGGAATCCACCCAGATTTTCCCGCTGTGTCGCTCGACGATTTTCTTGCAGATCGCCAGGCCGATGCCGGTGCCGGGATATTGCTTGCGCGTGTGCAGCCGCTGGAAGATCACGAAAATGCGGTCGAAGTGCTGCCGCTCGATCCCGATGCCGTTGTCGCGGATGCTGAACTGCCACACGTCGGCGCGCCGCTCGGCGGTGATGTGGATTTCCGGCGTGCGCGCGCTGCGGAACTTGATCGCGTTGCCGATCAGGTTCTGGAACAGCAGCGCGATCTGGCCGGCGTCCACCTTCAGCGTCGGCAGCGGCGTGGGGATGATCTGCGCGCCGGTCTCCTTGATGGTCACGCTCAGCGCGCGCTGAGCCTCGTCCAGCAGCGTGTTCATGTCGGTCCACTCGAATTCGCCGCCGCGCGTGCCGACGCGCGAGAGCGAGAGCAGGTCGGCGATGAGCGTGTGCATCCGCCTGGCGCCGTCCACCGCGCCGGTGATGTGGTGGCGCTCCTTCTCGTCGAGGCGGTCCTTCAGCTCGTGCTCGAGCAGGCCGAGGTAGCCGGTGACGGCGCGCAGCGGCTCCTGCAAATCGTGCGACGCGACGTAGGCGAACTGCTCCAGCTCCTCGTTCGAGCGCGCCAGTTCCGAGAGCGTGCGCTTGAGATATTGCTCGGACCTCTTGCGCTCCGTGATGTCGTGCTTCGTCGCGATGAAATGCGTGACCTCGCCGTGCTTGTTGATGAACGGCGTGATGACCATTTCCTCGTGATAGTGATTTCCGTCCTTCCGCCGGTTCACCAGCTCGCCGCGCCACACGCGGCCGGAGCGGATGGTCTTCCAGAGGTTGCCGTAGAATTCCCTGTCCTGCCTGCCCGATTTCAACAGGCGCGGATTTTGCCCGATGATTTCGTCGGCGCTGTAGCCGGTGAGCCGGGTGAACGACTCGTTCACCCACTGGATTTCGCCCTTCGGGCTGACGATGAGAATGCCCATCGCGGCGGATTGCAGCACGGCCAGATGCAGCCGCATCTGATCCTCCGCGTGCTTGCGCTGCGTCACGTCCTGTTTCACGGCGACGAAGTGCGCGAGCCTGCCGGACGAGTCGGGCACCGGCGTGATCGTCATTTCCTCGGTGTAGAGCACGCCGTCCTTCCGCTTGTTCACCAGCTCGCCGTGCCAGACCTGGCCGGCAAGGACCGTGTCCCACATGTCCTTGAAAAATGCCTTGTCGTGCCGGCCCGAATTCAGCACGCGCGGATTCTGGCCGATGGCTTCGGCGGCGCTGTAGCCGGTCAGATGCTCGAACGCGGGATTCACCCACTCGATCATTCCCTTGCCATCGGTGATGACGATGGCGTTGGCCGTGGATTTCAGCGCGCTCAATTGCACCGCGG
The DNA here is from genome assembly GCA_903906425.1 of uncultured bacterium. Lineage (GTDB taxonomy): Bacteria > Verrucomicrobiota > Kiritimatiellia > CAIVKH01 > CAIVKH01 > CAIVKH01. The sequence continues at coordinate 914 of CAIVKH010000007.1, read as the reverse complement.
CCTGCGCCTCGATCTGCAATCGCTCGGTCACATCGTTGACCAGCACGAGCCGGCCGGGGCGGCCGTTGAACGGAATCGAGCTGACGGTGAGCTCGACGTCAATCAGCGCGCCGTCTTTTTTCTGGTGGCGGCGCACGCCGATGCGGACTTCGATCTGGCCTTTCTGTCTGTCAATTATCGCGCGGGCCTCGTCGCGCTCATCCGGCGGCCGGATGTCCAGCACGCTCATCGCGAGGAACTCGTCGCGCGTATAGCCGTAGTGGCGCAACGCAGTTTCATTGACCGCAATGAACCCCAGGGTCTCCTCGTCGAAGACCCACATCGGATTCGGATTGGAATCGAACAGCAGGCGGAACTGCGCCTCGCTGGCACGCAGCGCCTCCTCCGCGTGCCGCTGCGCCTCGCGCGCCCGGAGCCGGAGGATGCCGCCGGCCAGGTCGGCGGTCAGGTCCGCGAGGATGCGGGTCTCCTGCTTCGTGAACGGGTCCGATTCGCGCGAATAGATGCTGATCGCGCCGAAGGCCTTTCCCGCCTCCATCAGGGGCAGGACGATGGACGAGGCGTAGCCGCGCTGGATCGCCTCGTCGCGCCATGGTGCGAACGCGGGGTCGGTGAGCATATACCGGCACCCGGTGATCCGGCCGGTGCGGATGGCCGTTCCCGTCGGGCCGCGTCCGCGCTCGGTGTCGGCCCATGTGATCTTCAGCTTGTCAATGTAGCCCTGGTCGAATCCCGCGTGCGCCACCGGGCGCACGGTCTTCTCCGGGTTGTCGTCCGCGTAGCCGATCCAGCAGAAACACCCGGAAGGTGCTGCCCTGGCCCGGTTGGCTTTCCACCTCCAGCCAACCTTTATGCTGGGCCACGATCCCGTGAACCGTGGCCAGGCCCAGCCCCGTTCCTTTGCCCGCCTCCTT
>CAIVKH010000006.1 GCA_903906425.1 uncultured bacterium | reverse complement strand
CGATCACCGGGACAACGGTCAGTGCGGTGACGATCACCAAGCCGGCAACCAGCGCCACCCTGACCATCGCCGACACCGGATCACTGATAACATCTGGCGCCTATGCCATCACTCTGACAGCGACAGGGACGACGGGGGTCACGCTTCCAACCAGCGGAACGCTTCTGGCAACTACCGGAAGCGGAACTGGTCTAAGCGGCGTTTGCCTGACGGCCAACAATCTGAGCGACGTCACGGCGGCGACCGCCCGGACCAATCTCGGCCTAGGAACGGGCGCTTTGCTCGTCACTGATACTGATGTCACCCTCGCGGCCAACAGCGATTCCAACGTCGCCACCCAGAAGGCGGTGAAGGCTTACGTCTCAACCAAAAGTGCAAGCGTGGTGGGAAGTGCCCGAAATGCGAAGATGTCTGTCACATCGGCGAGTGCGACGGCCACGTTTACCGCTGCCGAAATTATTGTTAAGACGGCTCTTGGCGGATTGATGCAAGTGCGTTCGAGTTATTCTCAGTCCATCAATCTGGGAACGACAGGTGCGGGAGGCATGGATACCGGGGCGGCTCCAGTGAGTGGGTTCGTGTCGCTTTATGCCATCGCAAAGCCGGATGGCACCACGTCAATCCTGGCCTGTGCCGTCGCAACATCGACGGCCATCATTTATGGCGGGGCAAATATTCCGAGCGGATATACCTACAGCGCCCTGATCGGCGTATGGCCGACAGATTCGAGCAAACGGTTCGTCGTCGGAATCCAAAACGGAGATCTGTTCAGTGGGGCAGAGAATGTAGTCCTGAGCGGAGGGGTGCAAACCAGCTACACATCCGTTTCAATCTCCGGGGCGATTCCTCCCAATGCCACATATGTTGTAGGATATGCTGCGGCGTCGTATTCATCGGCAGGCGGCTATGGATCAATCGCAGCGGATTCGTCTGGAACAGGAGCGTTTGATACCGGAACGGTGGCGTCTGGGATTGCTATGCGCGATGTTCTAATCTTGCCGATTATAACGGCACAGACTGTCTACTATAAAACATCAAATTCAGGCACCGGAATTTCTCTCGTCGTCACCGGTTATAAGTTCCAGGAGTAATCGCAATGTTATACGTCCAACTGGCGAATGGAGCAGTTATCACGGAATATTCGTGCCCACAGGATGCCGCCGACAAGCCGGGGTATTCCGAAATCGCCGAAGACAGCCCCGAGGCAGTTGCTTGGAAGTCTTCACAGAATGTGGCATCTACCATTTCCTCGGCATTCGCTTCCGGCTGCCAGATCATCAGCACCGGAACCCCGGCCATCTCCGGAACCTACGCCATCGACACTGCGGCTATCGCCGACGTGATGGCAGAGTGCCAGTTCATCGCTGCCTTCGCCGAGTTCAGCAACCTGACATCAACAATGGTTTGGCCGATCAGGGAGGGGTCCGTCACATTCCCATCGACCGCAGCGGCGATGAGCATCTTCAAGGCCATCGCGCAGTACGTCACCGCCTGGAAGCAGTATGCCGCCGGCATCATCCAAACTCCTCCGGCGTCGCCCGTCACAATTCCCTGATCGCAGAGGACAATGTCATGGCAACTGATCCGAACGCGGCACCTACCACGAT
>CAIVKH010000005.1 GCA_903906425.1 uncultured bacterium | reverse complement strand
TCCATTCCGCCCCCAGCCAGGCTTCGGTCTTGGTTCGTTCCTCTTCCCTGATATGTTCGTGATGTCGCATCGTCCCTCTCCGGTTGTTTGTTGTGTGTCCGAATCCTTCGGACCAACCGAGTGGGTCATGCGACTTTTTTCCTCCCGCCCATTGAAAAGTGAATTCGCCTGATTGGAGGTTTGCGCAGCGGGAGTTTCCAATGATTGGAAGCCACGGAAAGGTGTCGCGGAAAACCGCACGGGGTTTTCTGCGCGCCGGCAAAAAGCCGCGGCGGGCGGTGAGTCCGTCGCGGCGTGCCGCTCTCCGGCGGGTCTAGGCTGCGTGGGCGTATTGCGCGAGGGCCGTTTCCTCTTTGAGCATGAGGGCCTCATCGGGTCGCGGGTCGCGGGAGGGAACCGCGACTAGATCAAGCGGGATGAAACCGCGCGATTGTGTGAGCAACCGGTCGTAGCGTTTGATGTCCTGCAAGGTTCGCGAGAGTGCCCAGTCCGGGTTCTGGCGGGTGCGGTTCTTATACCACTGGTGCATGTATTCGCGGTAGCCGTTGGTGCGTCTCTGGATTTGGCGGCGCGCGTTCAGGCAGGCTTTGCAGACATAGCCGGGGCGATCCTTGGGGAACGCCTCCGGTGGTTTGGTCTTTCCGCATTTGATGCAGGTGCGGGTCGTGTTCGCGGATGAGGGCGGGTAGGATTTTCTTCTCATGGCGCGGCCTGCTGCGTGCTGTGCTTCGGGAAGGCGATGGCCATCGCGTGCTGCAAGGCTTCGGTCACGTTCCGGCCTGCCTTCAAGTGCGCTGCGAGCTGGCGCAATGCAAAATCCTTCCGGCGGTTCAACGTCGCCATGATGCTTGCGGCCTCCGTCGGGCGTTCGGTCAAAAGCCGTACATAAAAATCCGGCTTCTGCTCCTGCGTCGGCTCGGTCGGCTGTGCTGTCGGCGCGGCCTCGGCTGCGGGCTTCGTGGTTTCGGTCGTGCTGTTCTGTTTGCTGTTCTTCTTCATGGCTTCTCTCTCTTTTTCAGGCAATCGCCTGCGGTTTGTTTTCAACGGCGATCACGCGACCGCCGAAAGTGGAAAGCGCAAGCGCGAGCGTGTGCGCTGCGTTCTGTTTGAAATCGAATCCGCCGTGCAAGCGGCGGGCCGCTCTTCGTGCCTCTCTTAACGTGGACTTAGCTGGTCGGACGGAGGAGTCAGGAGCTTCCCGCCGGCCCGCCTGATTGGTGGATGTTTGTTTCATGTGTCCGTCCGTGTTGTTCTGTTTTGTGGTCATAGCCGTTCGTCCGTTTTCGTCTTTCGCTTCGCCCTTCTGAAAGCGGCCCGGCGGTGGGCGGAAAGGGAGATTCCTTTCAAGAGGGCACCGTCCACGAAGTGGTTCCCCCACCGCCGAAAGGGCCGCGGCGAGCGAAAGACAAAACGGCACGAGCGGGATTTGGACGATGACCACAACAACACGGACCGGACACGGTCGCGTGCGAGAAACGAGTCCACCGATCAGCGCAGAGGGCCGGGCGGAATTGAATTCACATCCCACGTAGAAGGCCCGTCAGACGGGCCTCGACGTGGGCTTGGGCTACGAGCGAAGCGAGACGATCAAAGGAAAGCGTTGCGGAAAACTTGGTTTCCGTTCGAAGTGGGCGTGGAGAAGATGCGGCGGCTTCGACTAGGGAGAAGGCATTCTCCCCCGAAAGATGCTCGGGGATTTTTTTTGAAGGAAATAGGCCCGGTGCCTGCGTGGTGGCTTGGCGACAGGCAGGGTGCTTTTTGAGGCAAGTAGATTCAGCAAGGACAGAGATTCTGGTTCTGGATGAACGCAATCGAATGGTGTTTGGGTTCAAAGGGCAAGGCGTGAATTCTTCTTCGCGCCGTACCAAGGCGTTTTCGCCATCATTTTCCCGGACGAACTTGTGGCAAAGATGGAGTGAAGAGAAAAACCTCGCACGACCTAAAGAAACCGGGCTTTACGCGGCGTCACGGGTGGTGAGGTCGTATTTGAGCGCAAACTTTACGAGCGCGGCCACGCTTTGGACGCCGAGCTTGTGCATGACGCGCGAGCGATAGGTGTCCACCGTGCTCGTGGCCAGATGTAGTATCGCCGCGATCTCCTTGCTGGAGCGACCCCCGACGACCAGATGCAGCACATCGCGCTCACGCTCGCTCAGGCTGTCGAGGGGATTCGTTGCGGGCGCCGCCTGGCGCAGGCGCACGAAATTGCTGACGACGATGTCGGCGATGCCCGGACTCAAGTAACGGCGGCCGGAGCGGACCGCGCGGATTGCGTCCATCATTTCCTGGCCGGCCGGTTGTTTCAAAATGTAGCCCAGCGCGCCTGCATTCAGCGCGCGGAAGATGTGTTCCTCGCTCGCCTTGTCCGAAAGGATCACCACCTGCGTGCCCGGGTGGTCTTTTCGTATCTGTTCGGCCGCGGCGATGCCGTTCGACTCCGGCAGGGCAAGATCCATCAAGACCACGTCCGGTTTCAGTTGACGGGATTCCTGCACGGCATCGAAGCCGTTCGCAGCTTCACCCACGATGCGGATGTCCGGCTGACCTGCCAGCAGCGCGCGCATACCCTCGCTCAGCACCGGCTGATCGTTCGCCAGAAGAACTGTTATCGGCCCCGTGTTTTTCATGGTGTGCCACCTCAGCGTGTCGGACTTCCAATGATTGGAAGTTTGGGCAGCGTTTGTTTCCAATCATTGGAAGTTTCATGCACCGCCTTTGTCACCTGCATTAGTTCTTGTTCTGTCCCGGTTGCGTTCATTCCCTGGGTTCTTATGAAGCCAACGTCCAGCCGCGGCAGCACAAACCAGAAGGTGCTGCCTTTGCCTACTTCGCTGTCAACACCGATGCGACCGCCGTGGGCTTCGACGGCGAGTTTGCAGAAGGTTAGTCCCAATCCAGTGCCCGTACGGTTGTCGAGTTTCCCGACCTGGCCGAATTTTTCGAAGATGCGCTGGTGATATTCGGGCGCAATGCCGGGGCCGGCATCGGTGACGGTGACGCGGACTTCGCCGGTGGATGGTGTCACGACCATGCGGATGTCGCCGCCCGACGGGGTGTACCTGAGGGCGTTGCTGAGCAGATTCTGGAGAACCCGGCGAATCAACCCGATGTCGGCCGTGACGGTCAGGGACAAATCCGGCGCTTCAAGCGTCACCGTGCGATTGCCAGGTAAAGGTTGGGTTGCTGCCACCATACCGCGGATGAGCGCGCACAGGTCACAGGGCTCGCGTTGGAGTTTCATCTCGCCTGCGCCCATCTTGCTGACATCGAGAATTGAGCTGATCATGTTGCGCAGTTCCTCGGCGCTGATGCGCGCGAGCGTGATGAAACTCCGGGCGCTGCTGGAGAGGTTCTTGGACTCTTTGGACTCCAGAATATCCAGAAAATTGAAGATGACCGACAGCGGGTTGCGCAAATCGTGGACAACCATGTGGGTGAGGTCATCGCGAAGTTTTTCCAGCCGGTGCAATTGCAAATGCGTTTGGACGCGGGCATAGACCTCTTCGAACTGGAACGGTTTTGTCACGTAGTCCACTCCACCCACGCGGAACGCTTTTACTTTGTCGATCGTTTCGCTCAGTGCACTGATAAAGATGACGGGGACATCGTTCAACGCCGCGTCAGCCTTGAGTTGCTCGCAGACTTCGTAGCCGTTCATTTCCGGCATGGCAATGTCGAGCAAGATCAGATCGGGAGGCTCCGCGCGGGCGGCCTGCAACGCCAGCTTGCCACTGGACACCGGCCGCGGTTTGTAACCTCGCTCTGCAAGCATTCTCACGAGCAACAGCACGTTGGCCGGCGTGTCGTCCACGATCAGAATGTTCGGGACCTTCGGCTGGTTGGTGTCTTTCACGGCTTGCCCCTTTCCGCATATTCGAAGGCCTCGTTCACCGTATCCATGAACTCTTTGACCTTGATGGGCTTGGTGAGATAGCGGAAGAAACCCATTTCGAGTCCCTTCTCGATATCGCGTGGCATGGCATTGGCGCTGAGGGCAACCACAGGAATGTGCGCAGTGGCCGGGTCTTCACGCAAAATTTTCAAAGCTTCGATCCCGCTGATGCCGGGCAGATTGATGTCCATCAGGATCACCGTCGGGTGAGTGGCGCGCGCCACCTCAATGCCGAGGATTCCGTTCACCGCCGTCAATAGCCGTGTGTCAAGGCGCCGCTTGATGAGCTGTTCGACCAGCTTCATGTTCGCCGGGTTGTCCTCGACATAGAGAAGAGTGTGTATCTGCGCGCTGGTCGGCACGGGTGAGCCGACAGATGGTGCGGCATCGCCATGTTCGACGATAAGTCGTGGTGCAGCACTCGCGATCAACTCGCACCAGAAGACGCTTCCCTCCCCGACCTTGCTTTCCACGCCGAGTACGCCATCCATCAGTTCGGCCAGTCGCTTGGTCACAACCAGGCCGATGCCCGTGCCGGCCACGCCGCCGGCCTCCTGACCGAGCCGGTTGAACGGCTGAAAGAGTTGCGCGAGCTTTTCCGGAGGCAATCCTGCGCCCGTGTCCGCGACACTGATGCGGATACGTCCCGAGGCACTCATCGTGCAATCCACGATCACCGCGCCCTGCTCCTTATTGTACTTGATCGCGTTGGAAAGCAGGTTGATGACAATCTGCTTCAAACGAGTTCGGTCGGCTTTGACAAAGATGGGGTGATCGAACCGGGGAAACGTCATGCGGATGCCGCGTTGTTGTGCCTGCGGCTCCATCATCGCCTGGCATTCCGACACCACTTCGGACAACGATACCGATTCCGGCGATAGCGACACCTTCCCGGACTCGATCATGGCGAGATCGAGGATTTCGTTGATCAATTTCAGAAGGTGCCATCCCGCCTTGAGAATTTGGCCGATGCTTTCCTTCTGGGAGTCCGTTGGCACAGGTGAAGCCGACTCCATAAGCTGGGCGAAGCCGAGGATGGCATTGAGCGGGCTGCGTAATTCATGGCTCATGCTCGAAAGGAAATCTGATTTGGCGAGGTTGGCCTTTTCAGCCACGGATTTGGCATTTGTGAGTTCCGCCTCCACCTTCTTACGCGCAGTCAGGTCTTGAGTTAGCTTGGCAAAGCCTCGCAGATTGCCGCCTTTGTCCCTTATCGCCGTGAAGACCACGTTGGCCCAGAATGTCGAGCCATCCTTGCGCACCCGCCATCCCTCATTTTCGAACTGTCCCCGTTCGGTCACAACGTCCAGGTCACGCTGCGGCACACCCTGATTGATATCTTCGCGCTGATAAAACCGGGAGAAATGCTGGCCGATGATTTCCTCTGCACTGTAGCCCTTGATCCGTTGCGCGCCACTGTTCCAACTCACCACGTCTCCCGCCGGGTCCAGCATAACAATAGCATAGTCAGTCACGCTCTCCACCATCAATCGGAAACTCTCCTCGGTCCACCGCAGTTCTTCTTCAATCCGCTTGCGCGCGCTGTTGTCGGTGCCGATCAGCAGATATCCGATAATTGCGTTTTGCGCGTCGCGCAAGGCCGTGACGGACACCACCGCCGGAAAGCGGCTGCCGTCCTTGCGGATGTAGGTCAGTTCGTAGATGTCCTCGATGCCGCGCGACGCCTTGAACACCAACGCCTCAAAGCCCGGCGAAATCGGCGTGGACAGCTCGACGCTCAGCACCTTGGCGCGGGCGATCACCTCCTGCGGATCGGAAATGTCCGCCGGCGTGATCTTGTCGATCACATCCGCAGCCACATAACCCAGCATCCGTTCGGCTCCGACGTTAAAAATCTGAATGACACCTTTCGCATCCGTGGCGATGCTGGAAAAATTGGCGCTATTGAAAATTGCACTTTGCAGCGCCCCCGTCTTCAGCAGCGCCTCCTCGCGCCGGACTTCGGTGAGCACCTCCACCGGAGTTTCGCATGACGGTGGCGCAGCTTGGTCGGCCGCCGCCCTAACATCGTCGCTCCGCGGTTCTGTCATTGGTTTCATCTGGCCTTCCGGTTGCTGCTGTTATTCTGTTTCAACGACCCGAGGTTATGACCGGATTCCGTGCCGCCGCTATGGGGTGTTGACCCCATAGAAATAGTCACCCCGGAAGAGCGCCTCCGGGGGTTTCCAATCATTGGAAATTTCGCTCCTGCAATTTCCCAATGATTGGAAAACTATTTTTCACTTCGCTTCTCGCCAGCATTCCACAGCGCGATGACCGGCGATTCTACGTCGTGTTCATAACCGAGAATGCTGAGCGATGCTGGGTCGAGCAAGAAACGTTGGGCTTCGATTACGGGCAGCCCAATCCACCGCGCCGCGAGGACACGGCCGAAGTGGCCGTGCGAAAAACACGCGATATTTCCGCTCAACGATCGAAGTCGGACGATGAGCCGGTCGGCCCGGTCGGCAACTTGCGCAGGCGTTTCGCCGTGTGGACAGCCATAGTGGAAAAGATTCCATTCCGGCTGCGTCTTGAGAATTTCAGCGGTGTGCTTTCCTTCGTAATCGCCATAATCCCATTCCATCAAGTCCGGCTCGATTTCGGCAACGGGGCCCAGGCCGGACAACTCGCAAGTTTGCCGCGCCCTTCGCAGCGGACTGGTCAGCACGTGAGCGAATTGGATGTCGCGGATTCGCCGTCCAAGTTCGCGCGCCCGCTCTTCGCCGCGCGCGGTCAAAGGAATGTCCGTGCGACCGGTGTGCCGCGCGGCGAGTGACCATTCGGTTTCACCGTGGCGAATGAGATAAATGTGCGGGAGCATTTCTTGTCCCGACTATTTCTTTTCGCCCCATTTCCAATTCCGTATCTCCGGCATGTCTTCGCCGAACTGCTCAATGTAAAGCTTGTGCTCGATGAGCTTGTCGCGAATGGCTTGCTTGGCGTAGGCGGCCTTGGGACCGAGTTGCGGAACTCGGTCAATGACATCGGCGACAAGATGAAAACGGTCGAGGTCGTTCATCACCGTCATGTCGAATGGCGTCGTGGTTGTGCCTTCCTCTTTGTAGCCGCGAACGTGCAGGTTCGGGTGGTTCGTGCGGCGATAGGTCAGGCGATGGATGAGCAATGGATAACCGTGAAAGGCGAAGATGATCGGCTTGTCGGTCGTGAAAAGCTGGTCGAAATCAATGTCGCTCAAACCGTGCGGATGTTCGCTCTGCGGCTGGAGCTTCATCAGATCAACCACGTTGATCACGCGGATTTTCAATTCGGGAAAAAACTTCCGAAGCAATTCCACGGCGGCCAGCGTTTCGAGTGTCGGCACGTCGCCGGCGCAGGCCATGACGACATCCGGCTCCACACCTTCGTCGTTGCTCGCCCATGTCCAGATGCCGATGCCGGTGGTGCAATGTTTGATGGCGGCGTCCATGTCGAGCCACTGCGGCGCGGGCTGTTTTCCGGCCACGATCACGTTCACATAGTTGCGGCTGCGCAAGCAGTGATCGGTCACGGAGAGCAGCGTGTTCGCGTCGGGCGGAAGATAGACGCGGATGATTTCCGCCTTCTTATTCACAACATGATCAATGAACCCGGGGTCCTGATGGCTGAATCCGTTGTGGTCCTGCCGCCAGACGTGCGACGAAAGCAGATAGTTCAGCGAAGCAATCGGCCGTCGCCACGGAATATGGTTCGCTACCTTGAGCCATTTCGCGTGCTGGTTGAACATCGAATCAACGATGTGAATGAACGCTTCGTAACAGGAAAAGAATCCGTGGCGGCCGGTGAGCAGATAACCTTCCAGCCAGCCTTCGCACTGGTGCTCGCTCAACATCTCCATCACGCGGCCATCGGGCGCAACGTGATCGTCAATCGGAATGATCTCCGCCGTCGAGCAGCGGTTCGTCACGTCGAACACCGCGCCCCAACGGTTCGAAGCTGTTTCGTCCGGGCTGAAAACGCGGAAGTTGCTCGGATTTTGTTTCATCACATCGCGGATGAATTCGCCTTGGACTCGCGTGGCTTCGCCGTCCACCGCGCCGGGCTGTTCCACCTTCACCGCATAGTCTCGGAAATCCGGCAGCCGCAAATCGCGCAGCAGGACTCCGCCGTTGGCGTGCGGATTGGCGCTCATGCGGCGCTCGCCTTTCGGGGCAAGTTCCGCAAATTCGGCTCGCAGCTTGCCGGACTCGTCGAACAATTCCTGCGGACGATAACTCTCCATCCACGTTTCCAAAATCTTCACATGTCCCGGATGACTCATGTCGCCCATCGGCACCTGATGCGAGCGGAACGTTCCTTCCGTCGGTTTGCCATCCACGAACTTCGGCCCGGTCCAGCCTTTCAGCGAGCGCAAGATAATCATCGGCCATAGCGGCCGCTTTTTGAAACCGTTCGCGCGGGCATCTTCTTGAATGCGCCGAATGTCGGCCACCACAACATCAAGCGTCGCAGCCATGAGCTGATGCATCGTCATCGGGTCATCGCCCTCGACGAAATGCGGCGTGTAACCGTAACCGCGGAAAAGCGATTCCAGTTCGTCGTGCGGAATGCGCGCCAGCACCGTGGGGCCGGCAATCTTGTAACCGTTCAAATGCAGAATCGGAAGCACGGCTCCATCGCAAACCGGATTGAGAAACTTATTCGAGTGCCAGCTCGTCGCCAGCGGCCCGGTCTCCGCCTCGCCATCGCCGACGACACAAGCCACGAGCAAGTCGGGATTATCAAACGCCGCGCCGAAAGCGTGCGACAGCGAATAACCCAGCTCGCCGCCCTCGTGAATCGAACCCGGCGTCTCCGGCGCAACGTGACTCGGAATCCCGCCCGGAAACGAAAACTGCTTGAACAGCCGCTTCATCCCGTCCTCGTCCTGCGCGATGTTCGGATAAACCTCGCTATAGGTTCCTTCCAGATACGCATTCGCCACCAGCCCCGGCCCGCCGTGCCCCGGCCCGGTGACATAGATCGCATTCAGATCGTGTTCCTTGATAACTCGGTTCAGATGCGCATAAATGAAATTCAGCCCCGGCGTCGTTCCCCAGTGGCCAAGCAGCCGCGGCTTGATATGCTCCAGCGTGAGCGGCTTCTTCAGCAGCGGATTGTCGTAAAGATAAATTTGTCCGACGGAAAGATAGTTCGCCGCGCGCCAATAGGCGTCAATCTTGCGCAGCAATTCCGTAGTGAGAGCTTTCGTCTTCATAGCTTATTCCTTTTGTTCATAACCTCTCTCAATATATTATCAATCCACAATAACGATCAGAGTAACTTCTAATGATTGGAAAAGATCGCTGCCGGATATTCCAATTATTGGAAGTATCGCGCTTAGCACCCGGCTTTTGTGGATTGGTATTCATTTGTTTCCTGGTTGCAGTGGCGATCTGGCCAGCGCTTCGAAGCCGGAGATTACGTCGAACAGTTCCTCGTCAATGCCGCTCTGACGCACGCGGTGGAAGGTGCCGTGAAGATTCTCCAGCAAGTCATTTATGTTCTTATCGGCGCGTTCCATCGCCGCCAGTCGGCTCGCGTTCTCGCTGGCGAGGGATTCGGCACAGGCCCGGAACAGCGAGATGAAAAGATATCCGCGGATGAATGCACTTAGCGTCACGGTGCCTGAGCACATGACTTCGGGCAGGTTCTTGGTCGGCCATCTGACATTGGCGAGTCCTTGTTGCCACTGCGCGTCGAGCGGCAACAACCGCTGGCTGACGGGTTCGTAGAGCGCCGCCGACTGCGGGCGGTTATGGAAGACATAAAGGCGCGCATACTCGCCCTTGGCCCGATGCGCCTCGCTTTCGATTTGTATCTGCCCGACGAGCGGCGTGATGGCCTGGACGGAATTCGGCACGGAGAAAAGTCCCATCAGTGGCAGCCCCGCATCGCTCAGGCGCGCATGAACGCGCTCGCCGACAGCCCAGACTTGGGATTTGCCAGGCAATGCTGCGAGGGTCTTGATCGCATAATCGGCCACCACATCATTAAACTGGCCTACCAATCCTTGATCGGAACCGAATACAACCGCGCCAATCGCACCCGCATCGGTTTGTTTTTTTCTCTCCACCATCAAGGCCGCCGGCTTGCCTGCCCGAAAGCACGCGCCCAAACCCAGCTCCACTGTCCGATTGTAGTCGGCCAATGCGAGTACTGATTTCTCGTATTGCCCGATACTTGACGCAGCCAAAGCTTTCATCGTGCGGACGACGGATTGAAGATCACCGGCACTGCTGATCTTTCTTCGTAAGCTCGCCGTGGATTCGCTCATGACTTCGCCCCGGTGTCCGCCTTGCCTTTCGGTTCAGTTTTGGATCTCGATTTGGCGTCCGGCTTTGGTTCGGATTTGGGTTTAAGCTCGGCTTTGGCTTCAGGCTTAGGCGATCCCTTATCTTCGGCCTTAATTTCGACTTTCGGTTGGAAGGGTATGAGCGCCTGACGGGCGACTTCGATAATGGTTTTACGATCCTCATCGCTCAACTTATCGGTAGTTTCAAATCGCGCGCATATTTCCGGCGAGAATTTCGCCGCCGCCTCTTGGACGGCGTGCCCGGCGTCTCTCATCTGCTCAAGCGGAACAGGGTCGAATAAGTCTGCGGTCAACGCCAGCAGGACGGCAATTTGTGCGGGCACGGACACCGGGGCGAATTCCGGCTGCTTGAGACAGGCGCGGATTCGCCGTCCATGTTCGATGATCTTTCGGGTATCTTCATCCAGACGAGCGCCGAACCGGGCAAAGGTTTCGAGTTCCTCGAACTGCGCATAGGAGAGCTTGAGGTCGCCGGCCACCGCACGGTAAGCCGCCCGTTGCGCCTTGCCGCCGACACGCGATACGGATTTGCCGACATCAACCGCGGGCAGCACGCCCAATTCAAAAAGCGACGGCGAAAGGTAAATCTGCCCATCCGTGATGGAAATCAGATTAGTCGGAATATAGGCTGAAATGTCCTGCGCTTCGGTCTCGATGATCGGCAGGGCCGTGAGCGATC
>CAIVKH010000004.1 GCA_903906425.1 uncultured bacterium | reverse complement strand
CAATCCCCTGGAGGGATTGACCGTCAAACGTCTCGTCGGCATGGAGGACGCCGCCGACCGCGGACAGTTCGCCGATCTGCAATGGTTTTACCATCACATGGAACGCACGGATGTCACCGTGCAGGCAGCGATTTCGCGCCGCCTCTCGTTCGTCGCCTCCGGTGATTGGGAAATCAGAACGAATGAAAGCGCCGACGCGACACTTGCCGCGGAACAGGCGGATTTGTTGCGCTACGCCTACAACCGCATCGCGAATTTCAAGGACGCGACGCTGTTTTTGGCGAGCGCACTTTTCCGCGGCTATGCACATCTCGAAAAAATCGGCACGGGCTACGGCAATCTCGTTTCACGGCTCGAACCGATTCCGCAATGGTATTGGGTTCGCGAAGGAATGTATGGCCGATGGCGGTTCAATGAGGATTCCAAATCGCAGGAGTCGCGCGGAGAGCCGGTCATGCGGGAAGATTTCTGTGTGATGGAAACGCCCGCGCTGAACCGCGCCATCGCGCGGCATTTCTTCGCGAAGCAGCTCGCGTTTGCCGATTGGGATCAGGCGCTCGAACTCGGCGCGAACCAGAGCATTTTTTTCATAGAGCCGCCCGGCACGAGCGATGAGAAGCACCTGGAATATCAGAGCACCGCCGAACGGCTCGCCTCGAACGGACGCGGCTCATTGCCGCACGGCGCGGACGTGAAGATGTTCGATCCCGGCGCACGGACGAAACTGCCATATTACGACCGCGTGCAGTACTGCGACGAACAGATCGTGATGGCGGCGACGGGAGGGATTCTTTCGATGCTGACGGAATCCGGCAGCGGCACGCTCGCGGGCGGCGCGCACGCCGCCGGCCTGCTCGCGCTCGCGCGCAGCGATGCACAGCGGCTCTCGGAAATTTACCAGCGCGATCTTGATGACATGTGGCTCACCGAATTTTTCCCGCGCCAGCCGCACGTCGCCTATTTCAGTTTTGATGTTCCGCAGCAGGAGGACGCCATCGCGCTGCTAGGAGCCATCGGGAATCTCTCGTGGGCCGGATACACGGTCGATCAAAAGCAACTCGAAGAAAAGACGGGGCTGAAATTGATCCAGCTTCCGCCGAAGGGACCATGAACATGAAGACGAAAAATAAATGCAAAACGAAACACGACCCGCAGGCCCGCCACATGCTTGAGCGCCCCGTCGCGAATTCCGGGCCGATGAATCAGGCGCAGATCAAAGCGATGTGGGCAAAGAAAAACAATCCGGCATCCGTTGCGCCGCCGGCATCGCCGCCGAGTTCCGCGCCGGGCTGGGCACCGCCAGCGTCAGGAACTCCGCCCATCACGTATCTGCCAGTGCCCGTTCCCATCCCGAAGCCGCAGCCGGTCATTCCGCCTGGCGTCGCGCTGCCTTCAAATCCGATCAACACACAACCGGCTCCGCCGCACGATCCGATTCAAGACGTGTGGGACCAGATCAACCGCTTGCGGCAGGGACTGCCCGCCGTGCCTCCCGCGCCCGATCCCGGCCCGAGGCCACCGATGCAACCGTTGAGTGTGACCGTGTCGAGGCCCGTCAATGCCGTGCCGGTGACGCCAACGACTCCGCCGTTTCAGAAACCGAAACCGCCGCTTCGTCACGGCCCGGTCCCGGAGCCGACGAATCCACCGTTGCGTCACGGACCTGTTTTGTTGAAACCGATTCCCACGCCCGTCAAACCGGTGCCGAAATCGACGGGCGCAACTTCGTCATTCTGGAAAGGTGTCACGCCCGATCCGGCGTTGAAGAAGAAGCGCGGCGGCACGGTGAACAACCGTTTCGCCGAAGCCATCCGCTTTCTGCGGAATCACGGAGCGCCTGAACCATGAATCTTCCGCTGCTACATGCGCCGTTCGAACTGCCGAAAGACGGCTGGTATCCCGGCCTGATGGCCGGCGAGTATCCGATTCAACTGGACGTTGACCCGGCGACGGGCCTCTCGCAATTCGGGACGACTCACACGCAGGCAATCCAGGTCATCGACGCGGCGAGCCTCGCGTCGCTGACCGCGACGCCGACGACATCGCCCGAAATCCTGATCGACTACGATCATGAATCGCTCGACCTGTCCAAGCGCACCGAGGCCGCAGGCTGGATTCAACAATTCAAGGTTGAACACAACGAACTGTTTTTTCAACCGCGATGGAGCGACACCGGCGCGGAGGCCGTGAAGGGCGGGCGCTATCGTTATGTTTCGTTCGTCTGGAAACCGAGCCAGTGCGAAATAATCGAAAGCACGCCGGCATTGTTGAAAGTCCGCCCGCTGAAAATCTTTAACGCGGGCCTGACCAATAACCCGAACATGCGCGGCATTCCGCCGCTCTCCAATCGCGAGAATGTCGTCATCACTCCGCCGCGCGCCGCCGCCGTTCCGAAAATCGCCGTGTCGAACCGCAGCGCGGTTCACTTCGTTCGCGGCTTTCTTCTCGCGAACGGAATGTACTGCACCCCGCGCACAGAATCGCTCACCAACCGGACGCTTTCGCAAAAACAGATTCGCTATCTGCATTGGATGGATGATCAGGGCGGAGCGGGAGGTGGTTCAGGTTCAGGCAGCAAGAGCGGCGCAAGAAACAAATCGGGATCGTCTGGCGACACCGGTACGGGCGGAAACAACACACCGCTTATGGACATCAATTTTAACGGCGACCCGACGCCCGTCGTAACGCAGACCGCAGCGATGCCGTCGCCATCCGCAGACCAGCCGCCGCCAGCAGACACGCAGACGGCCGCCACGCCGCCGGACGCAGCCGATGCGACGCTCGCGGCGCTGACACAGAATTACGACGCCGCGCAGAACGAAAATTCCAACATCAAATCGCTCGCGGACCAATACGCCAGCCCGCCGACACCGGACACACCCGCGCCAAGCTATGACCCCGTTCGCGATACCGCCGCGCGCATCAAGGCCATCGAAACGCAGCGCGACGCGCTCATCGCACAGCGGCCCGCTGAGCCGAAGAAGCCGGATTACACGCCAGTTGATCTGCGAAAGCTCGAACGCGATTTGATGAAGCAGGGCAAGGGCACGAACGAGATTCGCAAGGCCGTCGATGACGCGAAGGCGGAGAACGACCGGAAGAAGCACGCGCTCGACGCCATCAAGAAACAGATTCGCGCGGCATATCCGAACAACTTCAAAAAGCAGACCGCGGCGCTGAAGAAGTACATGGATCAGCAGGACGCGCAATATCAGAAGCAGCATGACGCATGGAGCAAGGTGAATGCCGCGATCGACAAGGCCGTCGTCACCGCAAACAAGATGATTGAAGACGAGAAGATTCGCGGCGACGAGGCGACGAAAGCAGCGGACCAGAAAAAGAACAACGCGGATTATGTCACCGCGCAGAAAGCCGCGACGCAGCAGGCGCGGGCCGTTCAAAAGCAGGTCGAGGCCGACAAGGCCGATGCGCGGCGCAAAGCTGCCGCAGATGAAAAAGCGCAGCGCGCGGCATCGAAACCACAACCGACCGTGGATTCAGTCACGGCGATGAGCCGCGAATTGCGGCGACGAAAATTCTACTGGCAGTCGCTTGCGCGCGGGGAAACGGATGCGGCGAAGATGCTGTATCCGGAGGCCGACACGGAAAAGAATATGAAGACTGTTCAGGACCTCGCCGCCGGAGTGAAGTCCAAGAATGACGAGAAGGCCCATCAGAAGGCGCTCGCGAAACTCGCGCAGGAAGCCCCGTGACAACCGCGATTCAAAATCGCGGCTACCAGACCGACGCACAGCGCCGCGCGATGTTCGCGCGGATGCGCGAGGATGCCGGCGGCGGAGGCGCGTCGCGCGCGCTTTCGTCTGGCGAAGCGGGCACGACGACCAAAACGGTTTCCGCTTCGTCATCGACATCCGATCTTCCAAAGATTGGAACTTCCGACAGCGGAAATTTCCAATCATCGGAAACCACGAAGCCGTCATCGGGCCGCAAAACAAAATCACCGGGCAGTGCACCCGCAGACAGCGGACAGATTCTTTCCGACACCGAGCGCGAAAAAAAGTGGAACAAACTTCGCCAGGGTGCAACAGATACGCGCACGCTGCCGTCGCGCTCCGAATTGTCCGACGCGAAACTCATCGAGATCGACAAGCAGGAAACCGCCGGCCTCGACGCGCTGAAGCGCGCGATTGATTCGTACCGCTCGACGAGTTCCATCGACCAGGCCGAGACAAAATTCATCCATGCTGCGGGCGACATTTCCGGCGGCATCGCGAGCGTTGTCGATCCGTTTGAAAAATTGCTTGGCGATCCGACCGTCACAGGCCCGCTGACAAAAGCCTTGCAGGATTTCAACACGTACACGCACACCGCCGTTCCCGATGTAGCGCCAAAGGGCGTGGTGCCGGGCGCGGCGGCGCTCGCGGGCGGTGCATTGCCCTACATGGCGGGCGCGGAATTGCTCGGAAGCATGTCATGGTTTGAGCGCGCGATTTCCAGCATGGGAAAATTCGGCGATGTCATTTCATCATGGAAGACGCCCGTCGCATCGGGACTCGCCGCGCTCGGCATCGGAAAATATCGCGAGGCGCACCCGACGATGGACCCGAAGACCGAAAAAGTTCTCGCCATCGCGCAACAGATTTCCGGTTACGTGTCCGCAATCAGCGGAATCGGCGCAGGCAAAGGCACGATCAAAACGCTCGCGCCGAAAACCGTATCAAAGGCTTCGCAGTTGCTCTCCGATCTCGGCGAGGCCGCGACGCTGTCGGGAAACACGCTCGCCGAAAAGATTCCCGCCAGCGTTCGCGCAGCATTTGGAAAGCTGTATTCGTTTCACTCCGCACTTTCCGACATCACCGGCTCGACGTGGACGGCACTCACGAAGATTCCATACATCGCGCGCAGCTTGCAGCGCGCCGCGAAACTTCGCAGCGAGGCGGACATCATCAAACGCAATGCCACGCGCAACGCGAAGGCCGTTGCCGATGACGTGAAGGCGATGTCCGACAAATTGCGGGCCGATGCCGACGCGATGCTCGCACGCGAAGATGCACGCGCACAGCGCGAGTGGGAGCAGGCGATTGAAACATCAGCGCAGGCGCTCAAGATTCGCAGCGGCGCGACGTTGACCGAGGCGGAAAGAAAGTATGCCGCAACGCTCATCCTCGACGCATCGCACAAGGGCGCAATCGCGCGATGGAATTCCGCGAAGCGCATGTATGACGAAGGCGCGCACAAGTGGTATTCAACCGATGCCGCAGCCGCCGATTCGCGCTCGCTCTCGAACGAACTCGATTCCGTCGCGCAACAGCAAATCGAGACTTCGCTCCGCGTCCAGAAAGTCGCGACTGATAATTACAGGCGGATGTACGACAAGGCGGCGAGTCTCGAAGCCGACCATGCGGCCAGTGCATCGGCGACCGCCGCAGCGCGCGCGGAGGACGCGGCGGCACGCACCGCCGAGGCCGGCGCGCTCACAACGCAGGCACACAAGCATCTCACGCGCGCCATCGTCGTCGCGGGCGGTGCAGCAGCACAGCAGTTGATTGAAGAGGCGCGGATTCAATCGGCGCAGAATGACATGACGGATGCCTGGCTACATGGAGAAAACTACGTCGTGCCGCCGACGCCGCCGCGCAGCGCGCTTGGCACGGCGGGAGCCGCGGGCATCGGACTGCTTGGATTGCCTGCCATCCGTCAGACGCGCTACGGGCAGGACCAGTACATCGCACAGGTCGCAAACTACCGGGCGAAATATGATGCCATCGCGCGCGCAGAAAACGCGGGCGAGATTTCATCCGTCGAGGCCGACCAGATGCGGCAGGATCTTGCAGATAAGGAAAAGCCATTCAACATGGCTGGAAAAGGACCGTGGACGTTCGCGCCCGCAGCCGCCGCGCTTCTGTCATGGAAAGCACAGCAGATCGCCGACACGCTTTCGCGAACATCAGTAGATACGGTGAAGCCCGGTGCGTACATGGACGGTGACACGGTAAATCTCATGCAACACAGCGGGAAAGATTCCATCCGCCTGCTCGACATCAATGCGCCCGAAGTCGCGCACGAAAATTTCCACGACCCGAACCATCCCGAACGGACGACCGGCGAACTTTTCGGCGAGGCCGCCACGCAGTACGCGCGTTCGCTTCTGCCCGACGGCCATACCGTGCGCGTCGTTCTCGACTCGCACAAGAAGGCCGCGGGAAAAGAAGTTCACGGCAGGCAGCTCGCATCGCTCGAAACGTTGCCCGAGCCGTTCGACAAATTGCTCGCGATTCCCGGCATCGGAAAATTGATTCCGGCAAATGAATTTCAGACCGAGATGATCAAGGCGGGACTTGCGGACATTCACTATCGCGAATTGTCGGGACCGACAGATTTCCAGAAACAACACGACGCCGCGCGCGCCATCGCGCAACTTGCGGGAAAAAATATCTGGTCGCAGCAAGGCCGCGACGCGCTGCCGTGGGTCGGGAAGGAAAAGACGCTCGCACAGGTCATCGACGCGAAGAATGCGAAGCGCGCCCGCGCCGCCGACAATGCGGGACTGCCGCCGCCGCCCATTCCGCCCACGACAGACCTGCACACGACAGACATTCTGCCGGAAATCCTGATGGCCGGCGGAAACAGCGGCGCATTCCGCGCGCTTGGCGATCCGGGCCAGATGCTCGCGAAACTTTTGCACGCCGCCGCCTCGACGGAAGGCGCGATGAAATTCAATTTGCAGGCCGCGGAAAATCCCGACCCCGTCGTTTATCGCCCGCCGGCGGGAATCAAAACGGATTACGAGAAGCACGCCGAGACGGTGCTGAAAAAAAGAAAAAAGAAAAATGCGCCGCCGCCTTGACAGGTGAACCTTAGTTCAGTAACGTATGAGAACAATTTAGCAGAGCTTAGGCCGGACGGGGCCGTTCCCTCGTCCGGCCTTTTTCTTTGGCGGGTGCGGGAGGCTCGGCCGGAGAAAGAAAATGCCCGATCCAAATGCAGTGACCGATCCGACCGCAACGCCCGTACCGTTGACCGATCCGAACGCGCCGCCCGCCGCGCCGCTTGACCTCACGCAGATCAAATCCATGTTGAATCTGCCGGACACCGCCAGTGATGTTGAACTCATCACCGCGCTCGTCGAACTCATCTCGAACTTGCAGCAGAAATATGACGCGCTGCTTTCCGACGCGACCACGCTGCAAGGCCAGATCACGAACCGCGATCTTGAAGATTTCAGCGATGTCATCACGGCGGAAACCACGCCGTTCTGGGAGAACCAGCTTCTCGCCAACCGGGCCGAGACGATCACGGTTCTGAGCGGAATGCGCGACGCGAAACCCGTCGCGCCGGTCATTCCCGCCGCGCCCGCGCGCGTGCCGCTGAGCAACCGGATTGCGTCCGCACCGAAACCCATGATCGAACTCGCGGGCGGTGTGAACCCAGCCGACAAGAACCGCGCCGTCGCGATACGAAACCGCGCGCACGAATTGCGAAAGACCGAAAAACTTCCGTGGAGCGAGGCGTTCCAACGGGCTGAAAAGGAGATCACGAAATGAACCAGACCAACACTCGCACGGGCGATATTCCCGTCACCGCCGGCCAGGATTTGACCGGCAAGGAAAACCTGCTCGCGAAACTCGCGAACGATGGAGGCGACACCGTCGCGCTTCTGCCGACCGCAAATTCCGATCTCGCGCTCTTCGTCATCGTAGACGGCGATGTAGCCGGCAAGGCCGCGTCACTGCGACCGCTTTCGCCGGAGCGCAACGTCCGCGTGACGTTGAAGGCGACCTGCAATCCCGGCGATGTTCTCGTTCTCGCCGACGTGGCGACGCCCGCCGACATCGGCAAGGTTCGGACTTTGCCTGTAGCCGCGGGCACGTATCGCGGACTCCTTATTGCCGAGGAATCCGGCATCGACGGCCAGAGCGTTCTGGCCCGCCCCGCAATCGGCATCGGCAACATCGTCGTGACCGCACCCCAACCCTGACACCCGTAATTCTGGAGAAATATCATGAGCCGTCTTCAATCCATCAGCAGCAGCCCGACCCTAAAAGAATTTGCACAGGGAGCCGCGCAGGAATCCATCATGCCCGTCGCGGATTTTCTCGCGCCGACCGTGCCCGTGCCGACCAGCACCGGCAGGTTCAAGAAATACAGCGAGAAAAACCGCTTCCGAATTCCGAACACGCTTCGCACGCTTGGCGGACGCGCGACGGAATTGCGCTTCGAGGCCACGGACGCGACGTTCAATTGCGAGCCGCACGCGCTCGATTATCCAGTGGACAATCTCGAACAGCTCGAAGCGGAAGGCTTGGAAGACACGCTCCGCGAGGGCGCGGTCGCCGTCGCAGAAGTCGCCGCGCTCGCGCATGAGAAGACCGTGATCGACAAGGCGCTTGAGGCCGTCGGTGCGGGAACAGCGAAGACTTGGAACTCCGCCGCCGATCCCGTGAAGGACGTTGACGAGGCGATCATGACGGTCATCCGAAAGTGCGGATACGGTTCGCTCATGGGCGTGGGCGTTTTGTACGGCGCAACGGCGTGGAGCGTGTTCAAGAACGCGGAGAAAGTTCGCAACCGCTTCATCGTCGGCAAGGGCAGCGCAGGTCTGGGCCTCGCCGTCGCGACCGAGGACACTGCGGGGCAGTTGTTCCTCGGCAATCCCGACGTGCGGACTTCGTACATGGTTTTTGATTCCGCGCCGGAGGGCAAGGATGCGGATTTCAATTTCATCCTCGATAACACGGTGTTGATCTTCGCGCGCAAGTCGAACCCCACGCGACGCGATCCGTCGTTCATGAAAACTTTTCGCCTGATGAACAAGTGGATGGTTCCCGGCTCGTACGTCCGCGATGACGGCCGCGTCGAGGTCGCCAAATTTGATTGGTCCGAGGATGTCCAAATCACGAACGCCGCCGTTGCCGTGCGGCTGAACATCACCTGCTAAAACCGAAGTCTCCAATGATTGGAAGCCGCCGCCGCGCTCTCTTCCAATCATTGGAAGTTTTCCGAGAACGACGATGAACTGGATCACGCTGGACGCGCAGAAGGTGCTGGATGATTTCCCGACGGACCTCACCCAGCCGTATCTGACGTGGCTCACCAACAATCCCACGAAGGCCGGACGGTTGACGGAAATCACGGCGAACACCGTCGCGGAATTTCGCTCCGCCATCGCGACGGACCCGGCGAATATTCTCGATCCCGACCGCGCGAAATTGCCGGAAAACTGCATCCGCTCCGCAGAGGTCATCGTCATAGAGACGCTGAAGACGGAGATGGGGCAGGCGCTTTCCACCGCCGACGAACAGGCGATGACGCGCGCGGAAATCTTTTTGCGGCAGATCGGCTACGGGCACCTGTCCATCCAGGACGAAACACACGAGCCGACGCCGTCGTACACGACTGAAATCAAGCACACCGAAAGGGCACTCCCATGAAAAAACTCATCTTCGTCATCGCGCTTTTCAATTTGGCGGCGCTTATGACAGCACCACCGGCCCGCGCCGTCATGATCCAGTACGGCACCACCAACCGCACGATCGCGGTGACGAATAATCTGCCGGCAACGGAAGTACGACCGCTCGCGGCATATTTTCTTTTTCAGACGCCGGCCACCGGCAGCGTGACGATTTCGCGCGTGACGCAGGGCGTGGCCGTGCCGCTCGCCCGCCACGACTTCAGCAGCGCCGCCGCGCTGACGTGGTTCCCGCCCGCGGATTATCCCGTTCGCAGGGGCGAGGCGTTCGCGGTGTCCTCGACTGTCGCGCGCTTCACGCTCCAGTTGGAAACCAGCGCAGACGGCAATCCGGTTCATCGAACGGATGCGGTCGAGTGGTATGACCAAGGCACCCCGTTCACCGCGCAGGTTCAATCAGGCGGCGGCTCGACGCAGGTCATCGTGACGAACTACGCGCAGCTTTTCGTGACGAACAATTCGTTCATGGTCGTGAGCAATGCCTGGCAGCTTCATTTCACGAACAATGTTGTAGTCACAAATTCTTTTTTCGTGACGAACACCGCGCAGATTGTCGTGAGTAATTCGCCGACGTTTCACCTGACGAATAACATCGTACTCACGAATTCCATCGTCGTGACGAATCTCGCGCAGATCACGGTGAGCAATTCGCCGCAGTTCAATCTCACCAACAGCGTGTCGCTCACAAATCTGATCTTCGTGACAAACACGGCACAGATCGTCGTGAGCAATTCCCCGCAATTTCATCTCACAAATAATGTCGTGCTCACCAATGTGGTGGTCGTGACGAACACGACGCATGTTGTCGTCACCAATTCAACGCTTGTGGTTGTGACCAACGCACCGCAGATCGTCATCACCAACATCGTCAATGTTTCAACGGGAGGGAATGGCGGCGGTGGATCGTTCATTCCCAGCGACGCACCATTCGTCACGACCAACGGCACGCAGAACTTTTGGGATGACGGCGGGTCGCTGAATTATGGAAACATCAACGGCGTCTGGTTCAGCTTCATGAGTCCGTCTCAAATCGGGCTGCGCGGCGAATCGGGCAATACCTATTATATGGGCTTCCAGGATGACTTCGGCACGCCGCAACTCATCTTCCACGATCCGACCACCGGCACAAAAACACTGGCCGATCTTGCCGCCGCCGGTTCCGCACTGCCGGCACCGTGGACGGCTTCGGCGGACGGGGCTGGTTTGCACATCGCAAGCGACAATCCGTCTGCCGGGTCGTTGCAGATTGGCGGCCAGTACTACGGAACAATCCTCAGCTCGGACACGCACAGTCTGTCATTGTGGGGCGACAACAACCCCATGCAGATCGACGGCGTCACTGTCGCCTTCACGGGCGCAAACGAGAATGATGTCTGGACGTATTCGGCCAGCGGTGGCTGGCACGCAGCCGCGCCCTCAGGCGGGAGCATGAGCGGCGGACTTCCCGACGGGTGGGGATTTTCTCAGCCGGACGGCAACACGATCATGCTGACCAACGATTCGAGCCAGACAACCGGTTCGCTGCTGCTGTCGAAGGACGGGGCAATGTCAGGTATCCAACTCAATTCCGGTACGCATAGCATCACGCTCGGCGGAGGCGGAGAACCGATCTGGATAGATGGCACCTTCGCCTCGTTCACGGGGGCTAACGAGAACGATGTCTGGACGTATTCGGCCAGCGCCGGCTGGCATCCGTCAGCGCCCTCGGGAGGCAGCGGTAGTGGCGACAATCTCGGAAACGGACTCGCGACGAACAACGTGGATCTCCAGACCTACGCGCTCACCGCGTCATCCGATGCCGGCGGCTACCGCATCGCCCAGACAATCCAGATTCACGGATTTCAGGGCGGGGATTCTGATGGAGGTTCAATCGACATCACCGCGGGCGGTGGGCACGGCTACCAGCCCGGCTCAATCACCATCACCGCGGGCGGCGACGTTTCGGGAATGCACACTGAAGCCGGCAACGTCTCAATCATCGGCGGCAACGCGCAGGCGGACAGCTCAGGTGTGGGCGGCAATGTGACGATCCAGGCAGGTCCCGGTGGAAACGGTGCGGGCGAGATCGCCCTCGTCTCAGGCCCTACGTCCAATGGCGGGCGCGGCGGAATCCGCCTCGACTTCTCAGGCGGCGGCGATTTGAAAGTTCAGACAGACGCCATGCCGACGATTTACACCGGCACCACCGAGGACGTGACCGTCGGCGACGGCTCAGGCGGCACGCTGGTTTTGCACTTCGTCCGCGGAATTTATATCGGTCACACGGCACCGTGACGATGTCACCGCGCATCACAGACCCGGCACCGCGGGCCGGCACGAAATTCACGGCCATCATCGCCCTCGTGGCGGCGTTGCTCGGCGGCGGTGGCGGCATCGCCGTCACGCCCATGATCCGCACCAGCGCCGCCTACGTCACGAAGGACGATCTCGCCGACGCGCTCACGCCGATGAATGCGAAACTGGAGAAGATCGAATCGGCACTCACGGATCTGCATGCCGAGGCCGCTGTCGCCCGCTATGATCGAGAACACCGCCCGATACAGTGACGCAACCGCTCGCCGCCGCTGAAAATGTTTGGTGGTTCGACCCACCAAACAAATCCATGACACTTGCGCACGTCAGTCTTTTTCAGGCCGAAAACGTAAAAATGTTTGGTGGTTTGTTTGGTTTGCGTCCCAAGAAAACGCACCTTGTTGCAGAATGTCACACACCAGACAGCGCATAGACGAAACAACGATTTAACTCAATAGAATAAGGGTTAAAAGGTGTTTCAGGAGGTTGCAAAATGGTCGGGGCGACTGGATTTGAACCAGCGACATTCAGCTCCCAAAGCTGACGCTCTACCAGGCTGAGCCACGCCCCGCATTCACAAAACACAATAAACACAATGGTTTTCTCACGCAAGCCCGCAGTGGTTTTCGTACAAAAAACCGCATTTTGACACGTAACTTGCACTCAAAACGACCTGTAACTTGTACGCCGTTTGGCCAAAATCGAATGTTGTACGATGCCGTATTCGGTGCGGCTGCGTCAATGCTACCGTCAATTTTCCTGCGCATCATGACGCCTTCCTGAATTCCAACACACCGCCTGGATCGCACGCTGGCGCGTGGATGGCCTGGACGAAACGCAACGCATCTGAATTGTGGATGAGGACGATTCCGCCGATTTGCAGTGTTACAAAATCCGGCAGCACGCGCTTCACATCGACCGGAGGAACCATGCGTGCGAACTGTTGCACGGGCGCATATTCGCTGAGAAGTTTCTCAACAGCGTCCAACCCCAGGCTGAAGGCTTTTCACCCCATCGAGGTGATAGCAAGAAGGCCCAATCAGTCGCCGGAGATGATCTCATTGAAGACGGGAGGCGCGAATGACGCTGAAGGCGTCGGCCATAGTAGCCCAGGGCATCGCCCCGGGATGAGACAGGCATGATCATATCTTCTTCCATTTTTCCATTCGCCCTGAAGGGGCAAGCCAATGGTTCAGGCTTTAATCCTGAAGATGATTTGCTTTGTTCCGTTCCGTGGGCGTTGCCCACGGCTTCTATGATGACTATCTCGTCAAGCTTCGTTTGCATGCTCTTTGCTGTTTTTCATTTTGTTCGCAAGGCGACGAACGTAACAAGGGTAACTCATCCGTCCGCCGCCCGCGATTTTCCGTTTTCTTCCTTCAGATCTTGCCGCGGGCATCGCGACTCAATCTCTCCATTCTCTGCTCTCCGGCACCGGCGCTTGCTTCGTCCAACCTCCGGGCGGTTGCGACCAACTTCTATCCGTGTCCGCGCGTGGCGGAACCTGTTGCTGCCTGCGTTGCCGCGTCAGGGCGGCCGGCCCAAACTTCAGGAAACCCATCTACATATCGGTGTCGTTTTTTCGCCACCCAGCCGTGGGCCGGTTCCTGATACCGGTGAGCTTCTGCTCAAACTCTGTTTGTGTTTTTTACATCGTTGTGTTTTGGCCGTGTCACGCCTCGCGCAGTTTCGCTCCGGCGGGCATCCGGTCGTGTTCGACCCAGTGCCACAGGGCGATCAGAAGTTTGCGGGCCAGCGCGACGATGCCGACGCGCCGGGACCGTCCGCCGCCGAAACGACGGCGGTACCACCGGCTCAATTCGCTGTCCGGCTGGAAGCGCAGCCACATCCACGCCAGTTCGACCATCAAGCTGCGCGTGCGGCGGTTTCCGGATTTGGTGATGCCCTGGCTGCGGTCCATATCGCCGCTGGCGAAGGGCGCGTCGCACAGCCCGGCCATCACGCCGACCTCGCGCCGGTTTCGGAAGCGCCGCCAGCCGAAGACCTCCAGCGCCAGCACCATCGAGCTGGTCGGCCCGACGCTTTTGAGCTGTTCGAGCTTCGCCGCCATCTGCGCGGCGTGCGTCTGTTTCTCCTCCACGCGCACCGCCCACTCGGCGCGCACCTGCTTGAGCTGTGCGTCGATCTGCTTGATGCGGTCATGTTCCCGTCCGATCTCCGAACGCACATGATCCGGCAGCGCGGTGCCATCCCATTGCCGCGCGTTGTCCACATGCTCGCGCAGCCGCGCCTTGCCGCAGCGGTCCACGCCATGCAACTTCAACAGACTCCAGATGCGCGCCCATTGACCGCCCTGTTCCTTGACGAGCCGTTCACGCTCGCGGCTGGCGCGCCGCGCATCTTCCTGTTCGAGGGCCGGCACGCGCGCCACGCTCCAGACCTGTTGTTCGCCCGCGGCAAACCGCATCAGCCGCCGCACCAGCCTCTCCGCGTCCACCCGGTCGGTCTTCACGCGCCGTCCCTTGCGCGGCACCTCGATGCTGCCGGCGTCCACCACAACGTTTTCGACACCGCGGGCCGTGAGGAAACGATGGAACCAGAAGCCGTCGCGCCCGGCCTCGTAACAGGTCAGCACCGGTGTCTCCGGCGGCAGGCCTAGTGTAGTGTAACAGTCATATCTTTACAATCTCTGGATTCCTGTCATGCTGCCGAACATGTGGAATCCAGCTTGT
>CAIVKH010000003.1 GCA_903906425.1 uncultured bacterium | reverse complement strand
GATTCCGCGAATGCTTTTTCACGCGATGCGCGAAGTTGTCGTGCGCCGCGAAGTCGAGCCGATCATTGGCTTTGTCACGTCGCTGTTGCTCGGTGCCGTCGGAACGGGACTCGCCGTGTTGTTTTCGAAAACACTTCCGATCGCGCATGAGCACGCGAGTTCGCTGATTGTGCCCGCCTCGCTTTCAACCGTGCTCACCGGATTCCTGATTTTGACGACGCGCGCCAAGGCGATCACGCAAGTCGTCGGCTATCTGATTTTGGAAAACGGCATTTTCATTTTCGGCCTGCTGCTGGTTGAGGCCATGCCGTTCATGGTGGAGATCGGCGTGCTGCTCGATCTGTTCGTCGCGATCTTCGTGATGGGCATCATCATCTACCAGATCAGCCAGCAATTTGAATCCGTGAGCACACGGCAACTCTCCGCGCTGAAGGAATAACCATGGCCTGGCTATTGATTTTCGTTCCGTTAATTTTTGCCGCGATGGCGCTGCTGGTGCCTGACAAGCGGCGTCCGTTGCTGGTGCCGATGGGCGGTTTCGCTCATCTGATGCTGGTGATCTTCGCGCTGACTGGCGATCCGATTTCGACGGGGAACGGCTGGCTTGTTCTCGATCCGCTCGGAAAACTCGTACTCGGTTTCATCAGCCTGTTGTTTTTCCTCTGCTCGCTCTACGCGCCGATTTATCTGTCGCTGCGTCCTGACCGGCCCAACCGGTTTTTCTGCGCGTGCCTGCTCGCGATGCTTGGAATGATGACGCTGGTCACAATGTCCCACCAACTCGGATTGATGTGGGTTGCGATTGAAGCCACGACGCTCGCGACGGCACCGCTGCTGTTCTTCAACCACAGCCCGCGCTCGCTGGAGGCGACATGGAAATATTTGCTCATCGGTTCCGTCGGCATCGCGCTCGCGCTGCTCGGTTCATTTTTTCTCGCCTACGCTTCGTTGCACGAGGGCCTGGAATCCACGCTGCTCTTTGATGACCTCGTAAAATTCGCGCCGCAACTTTCCAAGCCGTGGCTGCACGCAGCGTTCGTCGTGTTGCTCGTCGGCTACGGCACAAAAATGGGTCTCGCGCCGATGCACACGTGGAAGCCCGACGCGTATGGCGAAGCCCCGGGCCTCGTCGGCGCGTTGCTGGCCGGCGGCGTCACAAGCTGCGCGTTTCTCGCGATTCTTCGCTTCTTCCAGATCTGCCACGCCGCCGGTGAAGCCGCGTTCGCCCGCGAAATTCTTGTTTTCGTCGGTCTGCTTTCGATGGGCGTCGGTGCGGTGTTTATGGTCCGCCAGCGCGACTTCAAACGGATGCTCGCGTATTCGAGCGTCGAGCACATGGGCATCCTCGTTCTCGGCATCGGCATCGGCGGACTCGCAACATTCGGCGCGCTTTTGCATTTGCTGACGAACGGCCTGACGAAAGGCGTGCTGTTTCTCTCCGCCGGAAATATTCACCGCGCCTACGGCAGCAAACTCACCGACGATGTCCGCGGCGCGATCCGGCGTTTGCCGTATTCCGGTCCGCTTTTTCTCGCCGGTTTTCTGGTGGTCACCGGCTCGCCGCCCGGCGGTCCGTTCATCAGCGAATTCACAATTCTCAACGGCGCGATCACCGGCGGAAAATACGTCGCGGCCAGTTTGTTTCTAATTTTGTTGATGGTGGTTTTCGTCGGCATGGGCGCAACGGTATTGCGCGTCGTGCAGGGAACGCCGTCGAAACAGGCCGCTTCCACAAATTATCAGGATCGCCCGCAGCTTGTCGTGCCGATCATTATTTTCCTCGGCCTCGCGATCATGCTCGGCCTCTACATTCCGCCGCCGCTGGCATCGCTGCTGAAAGACGCCGCCGCATTTTTAGAGGCCGGCCAATGAGCACCCCCATGTTGACACTCCGAAATGGTTACCCGCGTCCGCGCCAAAATATTCCGTTGCTGGATTGGCCGCAATTCCGCACCGCGATTCTCGAAGCTGTCGCTGAAGGCACGCGAGTTTCCGCGATGTTCGGACACATTGCCGCCGCCGAAAGCCCGGTGGAAATCTATGTTGTGCTCTCTGACCGCGAAGGCGCGCAGCTTCGCGCGGCGAAGACGCAAATCGCCGGCGAAAGTTTTCCGTCGCTCACGCCGGACTGTCCGCAGGTTCACTTGTTCGAACGTGAAATTGCCGAACAATTCGGCGTGAAGCCCGAAGGCCATCCGTGGCTCAAACCGGTTCGTTTCGTCAAATCGCAACGCGGCGCGAAGTCCGCCGAAGCTCCTGTAGTTGGCGTGATGAATTTCTATCGTGTCGAAGGCGAGGAGATTCACGAAGTCGCCGTCGGCCCGGTTCACGCGGGAATCATCGAGCCGGGACACTTCCGTTTTCAATGCCACGGCGAACACGTTTTTCATCTGGAGATTTCGCTCGGCTACCAGCACCGCGGCGTCGAACGCGCGCTCGTCGGCGGACCGGATAAGCGCACGATTCACTACATGGAAACGCTCGCCGGCGACACAACCATTGGCCACACGAAAGCGTACTGCCTCGCCGTCGAAGGTCTCGCGAAATGCAAAGTCCCGATTCGCGCGCAAGTCTTGCGCGGCGTCGCGCTCGAACTCGAACGCCTCGCCAATCACACCGGCGATCTCGGTGCGCTCGCAGGCGATGTCGGTTTTCTTCCGACAGCTTCCTATTGCGGCCGGCTGCGCGGCGATTTCCTCAACATGAGCGCTCGCATTTGCGGCAGCCGCTTTGGCCGCGGACTCGTCCGGCCCGGTGGCGTGACGTTCGACACGGATGAAAAGCGCGTCGCCGAACTTCTGAAGAATCTGGAAAACACCGAGCGCGATGTGACGAATGCGGTGAAACTTTTGTGGGACACGCCATCGGTGATGAACCGTTTTGAAGAAACGGGAAAAGTCTCGCTGGAAACCTGCGATAAGCTCGGACTCGTCGGTCCCGCCGCGCGCGCGTGCGGTGCGGAGCGCGACGTGCGAAACGATTTCCCATTCGGCATGTATCGCTTCGCAGCGATCCCGGTTTCCACCGTCAGCACCGGCGACGTTCTGGCCCGCGCCTACGTCCGCTGGCTCGAAATCCAGCGCTCGGTTGATTTCGTCCGCGAGCAGTTGAAGACGCTCACCGAAGGCCCGTTTCACGCGCCGATGCCGCCAGCCGGACTCGCGCCCGATTCATTTGTCGTCTCGCTGATCGAAGGTTGGCGCGGCGAAATCTGCCACGTCGCGATGACCGACGAGCGCGGAAAATTCGCGCGCTACAAAGTCATTGATCCGTCGTTCCACAACTGGAGCGGCCTGGCGATGGCGCTACGCAACCAGCAGATTTCCGATTTTCCGCTCTGTAACAAGAGCTTCAACCTTTCGTATTGTGGGCATGATTTATGAAGTCATTTGTCATTTGTCAGTGGTCATTCGTCCCTGGTCTGGCGCGCTTTTCCAATCATTGGAAATTTGCGGGGCCGCGTTTTCCAATCATTGGAACTGCTGAGGTGCGCCCATGCTGAACATTCTCATTGCACGCACAAAACAGGGACACCGGACCGTTTCATTTCCGAAGGGGACTCCGACGGTGCCTGACCGGTTGCGCGGCCTGCCGGTGATTGATCAGTCGAAATGTCCCGACGGCTGCCGCGCCTGCGCGGACGCGTGTCCAACCGACGCGATTTCCGTCGCAGAGAAAAAAGTCAGACTCGATCTGGGCCGCTGCCTTTTTTGCAACGATTGTGTCGAATCCTGCCCCGAGAAGGCGATCCGCTACACGCCGGAATTCCGGCTCGCGACGCGCAAGCGCGAAGACCTCGTGCTCGGCGAAAACGGATTGAAACTCGCGCAGACGCTCGATGAAAAGATGCGGAAACTTTTCGGGCGCTCGCTGAAATTGCGGCAGGTCAGCGCGGGCGGCTGCAACGGATGCGAAGCTGATGTGAACGTGCTGAACACCGTCGTCTTCGATCTCGGCCGTTTCGGAATTCAGTTCGTCGCCGCGCCACGCCACGCCGACGGCCTGCTCATTACCGGCCCGGTGTCGGAGAACATGAAACTCGCGTTGAAGAAAACCTACGACGCCGTTCCCGCGCCGAAAATCGTGATCGCCGTCGGCGCGTGCGCGATCGCGGGCGGGCCGTACATCAACCATCCCGAAGTCCACAACGGCGCGAACAGCATTCTGCCGGTTGATCTTTTCATCCCCGGCTGCCCGCCGCATCCG
>CAIVKH010000002.1 GCA_903906425.1 uncultured bacterium | reverse complement strand
TCAATGACGAGCGCCTGCTCATAAAACCCAATCGCCTTGCGCGTCTCGCCCAAATTCTTGTACGCGACGCCGAGATTGCCGAGCGCATTGCCCTCCCCGCGCCGGTCCCCGATCTCGCGAACGATCTCGAGTTGCTGCTCATAAAACCCAATCGCCTTGCGCGTCTCGCCCAAATTCTTGTACGCGACGCCGAGATTGCCGAGCGCAGCGCCCTCCCCGCGCCGGTCCCCGATCTCACGCGCGATGACGAGCCGCTGCTCATAAAACCCAATCGCCTTGCGCGTCTCGCCCAAAGCCGCATACGCATTGCCGAGATTGCCGAGCGCAGCGCCCTCGCCTTGTCGGTCCCCGATTTCGCGTGCGATCACCAAGTCTTGCTCATAAAACCCAATCGCCTTGCGCGTCTCGCCCAAATTCTTGTACGCGACGCCGAGATTGCCGAGCGCTTTGCCCTCCCCTGCGCGATTCTTTGCGATGCGCGCGGCTTCGGCCTGCGCCTCCAGCCACGGGATGCGCTGCTTTTCAACTGGAAAGCGAAGATCGCCGACATAGACGACGGCATCTACGAGGGTGATGAGCTGGCGGGCGGCGGCTTGTTGTAGCCGGGATCGCTGATCCCGGCTCTCTTGAGCTTCAACGTTCGAAGAGCCGGGGTCACCGACCCCGGCTACAACTGCATTCAACAACCCGAACGCATTTTCAATGTGCCGCCGCTCGCGATCGAACAGCGCAAGCCCCTTCACCACATTCTCGCCACCCTTCATATAAAGTTGATCTGCGAGACTCCCGACCTTCGTGAAATGCTCCGCATAGCGCGTGACGACTTTTTCGCGCTCGTCGTCCGCAATCAGCGATGCCGCGAACTCCGTCAGCAGATCATGCAGGTCGTAGCGCCGTTCTTTCTCCAGCCATTCCAGCAGGCTGAGTTTCTTCAGCATCAGCAGCGCATCTTCCGCCGTCTCCTCATCCACGCCCCACACCGCCCGCACCGCCGTCGCATCGAAGTGATCGGGAAAGACGAACAACTGCGCAAAGAGCGTTTGTAGTTCCGGCTTCAGCCGGTCATAGCTCGCCGCGAACGAAGCCCGCAGCCCTTCCGGCACGCCCGCCAGTTCGCCGCAATGATCGAGCTTTGCGAGCACACCGGGAGGGGCGGCGTCCCGCCGCCCACGGCGGCCAGAGGCCGCCGCGCCCAGTCGCGCCGCCTCCAGTTCCCGCAGATAATCCGCCGGCATCTTTTCGTGAAAGACGTTGAGGAAACTACCGGCCAGCCGCAGGGCTAGCGGCAGATAATCCAGCTTCTCCGCCAGCCTGTCCGCGCACTCGTCCGGCAAATCCTTCCCGCGCGCGGCAACCTTCTTCAACATGGCCCGCGCCTCGTCCGGTTCCATCTTCCCGAGATCCACCGCCTCCATGCCCGCGATGTGAAAATGATTCCGCGAGGTGACGATGACGCAGCAGCCCTGCGCCGCCTGAACCGCCAGCCCGATCTGCGCGGCATCCTTTGCGTTGTCCAGAAACAGCAGGACCTTCTTTGCGTCCAACACCTGCCGCACGAGATTCGCAAGCTGGTCCACGTCCTCCGGCAGCTTCGCGTCCGGGACGAACGCGTGGATGATATTTTCGAGCACGGCCCCCGGCGAAAGCGGGTCCTTGCCTACGCCCTTCAAATCGAACTCGATCTGCGCGTCGGGATATTTCGGCTTCAATTCATTAGCGAGCTTCCGCGCCAGCTCCGTCTTCCCCGCCCCGCCCATGCCCTGCAGGCCCGTAATCGCGACACTGCCCGATTCAACTTTCGCGCGAAGCGTCTTCAGTTTCTCAACGCGGCCGGTGAAATCGCCGACGGCCAATTTGAGCGAGTGTAGGGCTTGCGGTGCTGCGGCTGTCAGCGCGGCTTCATATATCTCCACATGGGCGCCCGCTCCCGCCACAATTGAATTGCGGCCCGCGTGAACCTGCGCTGCGCTGGTCGCCCCCGACGCGTTTATCGGGCCGGGGGCTTCGCTTTTGGGATTTTGTTTTCTCCCGCGCCCGCGTGGCCGATTTCCACATCACCTGATGCTTTGATCTTCTTTGCGGAGACATCCGCATCGGATTGCCCGGCGACCGAAACGCGCCCGCCGGAATCGATTTCTTCAGCCGCAACGGTTGGACGCGGTGAGCCATCAGCTGAGATTGTGCCGACAGGTGTCTTGACTGTTGCGCGCCCCTTGCCGTTCTTTGAAATAAAGACAACGAGTCCCAAAACAAAAACAGCCGCCGCGCCTATTCCCAATGCTGTCGCATCCATAAATTCCTCCCGAGCTGAGCGGAGAATGCCGGAAGGATGCGGCCGAATCAAGCCGCGCGCGGTTGGTTGCATCCGGGGCGGGGATGAAATAACCTGCATGGCGGCGGTGGGAATGCCGGGCGCGGGGGTTTCCAATGATTGGAGGTTTCCGCGGGCGCGGTTTCCAATGATTGGAAGAAATGGAGGGCGCGGGGCAGGCCGCGCCAAATGACGATGAGCAAAGATTTGCTGGCTCAGTGGCATCAGTTGCAGCGGAAGATGGCCGGGTTTCATTCGGGCGATCCGGTGGCGACGTCGATCTGGACGCCAAACACGGACATCTATGAAACGCCGCATGGGCTGGTGGTGAAGGTCGAGCTGCCGGGGGTGCCGCCGAATAATGTGCAGGTGCAGCTGGGCGAGGATGCGCTGGTCATCGAGGGCGTGCGGCGCGATCCGTATAGCGGCGAGACGAGCGCGGGGCACCGCTTCCGGCAGATGGAAATTGAATACGGGCCGTTCCGCCGCGTGATCGCGCTGCCGTATGCGGTGAATGCGCAGGAGGCGCGGGCGCGGTTCGAAAATGGTTTTCTCGAGGTGACGCTGGCGCGGGCCAAGCAGAAGTCAAAAAAGGGCGTGCTGGTGATCGTCCAGTCGTGAGGCCGACGGCGATGGTGACGAGGGGCCGCCGCAAATGAACTGTTCGCGGCGGCCGGGTGACGAAGATTTTGTGACGGTGGAAGACGATAGATCATGAGCGAAGAAGAGAAAAAACAGGGCGAGCCGCAAAACGGCAACGGCGATGGAATCGGCGACGCGAGCCCGGTCGTGAAACCGGTGGGGGATATTTTCCCGCCGGTGCTGCCGGTGCTGCCGCTGGGCGATGTGGTCGTGTTCCCCGGCATGGTCGCGCCGCTGGTGATCAATACGCAGCGCTCGGCCAAGCTGATTGACGAGGTCGCGGGCGGCAACCGGTTCTTCATCGCCGTGCTCCAGCGCAACCGGCAGGCGGCCGACGACCAGGTGCATCTGCCGGATCTTCACGAGCACGGGTGCGTGACGCGGCTGCTGAAGATGCTCCGGTTCCCCGACGAGACGGTGCGCGTGCTCGTGCAGGGCGTGACGCGATGCAAGATCAACGGCGAGGTTCCGGGCACGACGTTCCTGAAGGCGGAATACAAGCAGCTCGGCGAAGAGGCGGAGACGTCGGTGCAACTGGCGGCGCTCGGGCGGCAGGCCTCGCAGCTGTTCCAGGAAATCATCACGATGTCGCCGACGCTGCCGGATGAATTGAAGATCGCGGTGGTGAACATTGACGAGCCGGGCCGGCTTTCCGATTTGATCGCGGCGAACCTGAATTTGAATCTCGACGAGCGGCAGGCGCTGCTGGTGGAGGACAACCCGAAGGCGCGGCTCAAGCGGCTGATGCCCCTGCTGAATCGCGAGCGCGAGGTGCTGCGCGTCGGGATGGAAATTCAGAACCAGGTGTCGCAGACGTTCTCGAAGAGCCAGCGCGATTTCTTCCTGCGCGAGCAGATGAAGGCGATCAAGAAGGAGCTCGGCGAGCAGGACCAGGCGCAGACCGACATGGGCGAGATTGACGAGAAGATCAACAAGGCCCGGATGCCGGACGAAGTGAAGAAGGCCGCGATGAAGGAGCGCGACCGGCTTGCGCAGATTCCGTCCATGTCGCCGGAGCACGGCGTGATCCGCACCTATCTCGATCTGCTCTGCGAACTACCGTGGGCGGTCACCACCGAGGACCATCTCGACATTCCGAACGCGCGCGACATTCTCGATCACGATCATTACGGCCTGAAAAAAGTGAAGGACCGCATCCTCGAATATCTCGCGGTGCTGAAGCTCAAGAAGGACATGAAAGGCCCGATCCTCTGCCTGGTCGGCCCGCCCGGCGTCGGCAAGACTTCGCTGGGCCAGTCGGTGGCGCGCGCGCTGGGCCGCAAATTCATCCGCATGTCGCTGGGCGGAATGCGCGACGAGGCGGAAATCCGCGGGCACCGCCGCACCTACATCGGCGCGATGCCGGGCCGCATCATCCAGAACATCCGCAAGGCCGGCACCCGCAACCCGGTTTTCATGCTCGATGAAATTGACAAGGTCGGCGCGGACTTTCGCGGCGATCCGTCCGCCGCGCTGCTCGAAGTGCTCGATCCCGCGCAGAACAATTCCTTCACCGATCATTATCTCGATGTGCCGTTCGATCTTTCGCAGGTGCTCTTCATCGCCACGGCCAACGTCGTGGACACGATCATTGATCCGCTGCGCGACCGCATGGAACTGCTCGAACTGCCCGGCTACACGCAGCTCGAAAAGCTCCAGATCGCGCAGCAATACTTGGTGCCGAAACAGATCGAGGCGCACGGGCTGAAGCGGAATCAAATCCGCATCGGCAACGCGACGATCCGGCGGATCATCAGCGACTTCACGCGCGAGGCCGGCGTCCGCAATCTCGAACGCGAGCTTGCCAACGTTTGCCGCAAAGTCGCGCGCGGTGTTGCCGAGGGCAAAACCGGAATGACCACGATCAAGCCCGGTGAGCTGCACGGCTATCTCGGCCCCGTGAAATTCGAAGCCGAGGTCGCCGAGAAGAAAGTCGAGCCGGGCGTCGTCACCGGCCTGGCGTGGACGCCGACCGGCGGCGACATCCTGTTCATCGAGGCCACGCGGATGCCCGGCAAGGGCAACCTGATTCTCACCGGCTCGCTCGGCGACGTGATGAAGGAATCCGCGCGCGCCGCGCTCAGCTACGCGCGGGCCCATTCGAAGGAATGGAAGACCGACGGCAAGCTCGGCGACGACACCGACGTGCACATCCACGTGCCCGCCGGCGCGATTCCGAAAGACGGCCCGTCCGCCGGCGTTGCGATGCTCGCCGCGATTTATTCGCTCATCACCGACACGCGGATTTCGCCGAACATCGCGATGACCGGCGAAATCACGCTGCGCGGCCGGATCATGCCCATCGGCGGCGTGAAGGAAAAAGTCCTCGCCGCCGCGCGCGCCGGAATCAAAAAAGTTCTGCTGCCCGCGAAGAACGAAAAAAATCTCGAAGACGTCCCCGAGGAGGTCCGCAAGAAGATGAAATTTATTTTCGTCGACCGCGCGGAGGACGCGCTGCGGGCACTGACGGAAACCCACCGGCGCTGACGCTGCGCGCCGCGGCCCCGTTTGCCGGTCTTTTCCAATGATTGGAAATCCCCACCGCGCATTTTTCCAATCATTGGAAATGGCCGGCAGCATTCGATTGGATTGGGAAAGGAAATGGGATATACGTTGCCGGCGAAGAGGGCATGAACAC
The DNA here is from genome assembly GCA_903906425.1 of uncultured bacterium. Lineage (GTDB taxonomy): Bacteria > Verrucomicrobiota > Kiritimatiellia > CAIVKH01 > CAIVKH01 > CAIVKH01. Next base: position 84,698 of record CAIVKH010000002.1, on the reverse strand, counting down.
GAAGCGTCTCAGAATCCTGCACGTGGAGGACGATCCGTTCCAGGTGGAATTGATGCGCACGATTTTGCAGGCGTCGCTGAAGGAGCCGTATGACCTGGTCCACGAGGCCAGCCTCGCCAGCGCGCTGCGGCGGCTGAAATCCGATGCGTTCAACGTCGTGCTGCTGGACCTGGGCCTGCCGGACAGCCGCGGGCTGGCGACGTTTACGGAGGTGATGGAATGCGCGCCCCAATGCGCGATCATCGTCTTCACTGGAACGGACGACCAGGAAATCGCAATGCGGGCGCTACAGGGCGGGGCGCAGGATTATCTGGTGAAGGGCGAGGTTGACCGCCACGTGCTCGTGCGCGCGATCCACTACGCGTCGGAACGCAAGCGCGGCGAAATGGCGCTGGCCGCGGAGCGCGATTTGCTGCAATCGCTCCTCGAAAGCCTGCCGGACCAGATTTATGTCAAGGATGAGGCCGGGCGGTTCATCCGCGCGAATTCGGCCGTCGCGAAATTTTTCGGCCTGCCGGATGAGGAGGCGCTGCAGGGCAAAACGGATTTCGACTTCTTCCCGCACGGACTGGCGCAACAGTTCTTCGACGAGGAACAGCGCATCATCAAATCGGGCCAGACGCTCGTGAACCGCGAGGCGCATATCACCGGCCACAACGGAACGGCGCGCTGGGAGCTGACCACAAAAGCCCCGTTTCGCGATCATCGCGGAAAAATCGTCGGCACCGTCGGCATCAATCGCGATGTGACGATGATCAAGAAGGCCGAGGACGATCTGAAGCGCGCCAACTCCGAACTCGAACACAACCGGGCGGAATTGCAGAAGGCTCTCAGCGAATTACAAAAGGCCCATACGGACCTGCGCTCGGTGCAGGTGGAATTGATCGAAGTCGAAAAGTTGAGGACCATCGGCCGGCTCGCGGCGGGCATTGCCCACGAGGTGAAGAACCCGCTGGCGATCATGCTGCGCGGAATCAATTATCTCTCCCGTGCGGTCGGCGTGAAAGATCCCGTCGTTGACACCGTGCTCAAAGACATGAATGACGCGATCAGGCGGGCCGACGGCGTGATTCACGGGCTGTTGGATTTTGCCTCGCCGCGCGAAATCGAGGCGAAGGAGGAAGACATCAACCCCGTCATCGAGGAATCGCTTTCGTTTGTCCGCCATGACATCGAGGAACGGAGAATTACCGTCGAGAAGAAACTCGCGGCGGGTCTGCCGCGGTGCCGGTTCGACCGGCAGAAGATCGAGGAAGTTTTTATCAACGTTTTCGAAAATGCGGTTCACGCGATGCCCGGCGGAGGCACGCTTGGTGTCCGTTCATTTTCCAAAATCGTCACCGGCTTCGGGGAGAACATCGGTGCGAGCAACATAGACCGGTTCAAAATGGGCGACTGCGTCGTCGTCATCGAAATCACCGACACGGGGCCGGGCATTCCATCGGACATGCTCGGAAAAGTTTTCGATCCCTTTTTCACGACCAAGCCGACCGGCCAGGGCACCGGCCTCGGGTTGTCGGTCAGTAAAACGATCATGGATTTGCACGGCGGTGCCATCGAGATCAGCAATTGTGAAGCCGGTGGCGCCAGCGTCGTGATCACAATCAAGGCCGGCGGACACTAGCATCAATTGCAAATTCATCTGCGGTGTGGCATCCTACGCACGCGGTGAAGAGGCGAGTCAGGAGGAGCAGTCATGGCGAAGAAGAAAATTCTGATCGTGGACGACGAGGAAACGTACGCCCGCATGATGAAGCTGGTGCTTGAGCAGACGGGGCTGTACGAGGTTGACTACGAAAGCAGGGCGCTCAATGCCGTCGCGAAGGCTCGTGCCTTTCTGCCAAATATCATCCTGCTTGACGTGGTCATGCCCGGCCTTGATGGCGGCGATGTCGCCAACCGGATACAGGCCGATCCGCAATTGCGGGGCACGCCGGTCGTTTTTCTCACGGCGCTGGTCGGCCAGAAGGAATCGCTCAACGGTCCCGTCGCACGCGCGGGGAATTTGTTCCTCGGCAAACTCGCCAGCGACGCCGAGCTGTTCAAGTGCATCGAGGAAAACATCCGCTGAAGCGCCGCGCGGAATCCATCACGATCACAACGGCTTTATGGAAATGACTCGAAAGGCCACGGGGCCGTGGTCGCCTTGGAGTCGCAGCGGACCGGCCGGTTTTTCAGGCTCGTAACCCCCGCGCGTCGGCCCGGTGAGTTCGATATTTTCGTGAACCACCGTTCCGTTGTGGACCACCTTCACGATCTTTGCATTTTCAATTTTCTTGCCGTCCGCATCGAAGCGCGGCGCGCGAAATGTGATGTCGAAGGTCTGCCATTCGCCCGGCGGCTTGCTCGCGTTCACGCGCGGCGAATGGCCCTCGTATTCGTGCCGCTTGCTGTCGTAGCGCGGATAGATTCCACCGCATTCGATCCCCGGATATTTGTCCTTCTCGACACCGAAGCTGTCATAAATTTGCACCTCGTAGCGGCCCATCAAATAGACGCCGGAGTTCGAATGTTTCGTGATGCAAAATTCGACGTGAACCTCGCAATCGCCGAACTCCTCCTTCGTCAGCAAATCCACGCTCTTGCCCAGCGGCCCGTTGACGATGATACCTTTTCCTTCGCCGATGGTGAAAAGATGATCGTTCGTCTTGCAAAGCGAAACATCGCCGGCACCTTGCCAGGCATTTGCGCCGCGCAGCGAATCGAGCGACAAACCGCTGTACACGACCGCGTCGGCCGCCAGGACTTTTGCGAGCGAGCCCGCGAATAGCATCAGGAAGACGAGAGTTTTCATTCGCGTCTTATCCCAGAAAACAGTTCGCCGACCAACGCCGAAAACAATGTTCCATTGTTCAAATCTTCCTTCGGTTCGCTTATCGTGCCGTCATGAAAGTCTGCCATTCCGACAGCGCCGATGTCTTCGCGAACCTCGCGCTCGAAGATCTTCTGCTCGACGGCGCGGACGATTTCGCGCCGATTTTGCTGCTCTACGTTGACAAGCCATGCGTCGTCATCGGCAAAAATCAGGTCCCGTGGCGCGAGTGCGCAACCGTGCGGCTGCGGGCGGACGGCGTTCCACTCGCGCGCCGGATTTCCGGCGGCGGCACCGTCTATCACGATGAAGGCAACCTCAATTATTCCTTCATCGTTCCGCGCAATTCCTACAGCCAGGACGAAATCTTTGCGACGATTCTGCGCGCGCTCGATTCGCTCGGCATTGAAGCCCACGCCGGCGCGAACAACGGGCTTTTCATCGGCGAGCGTAAATTTTCCGGCACGGCATTTTGCTATCGCCGCCGGCACGTCCTTCACCACGGCACGCTGCTCGTCAGCACCGACCTCGACAAGTTGCGCCGCTATTGCGCGCCGGCACTGCCGCAGATTTCCACGCGCGCCATCGCCTCGAAGCCCGCGTCGGTCATGAACCTCTCCGAAGTCCGAACCGACCTCGATGCAGAAATCCTTTCCGATGCCATCCTCAGCGAAATTCCGAACGAGGTTCTTTTTGTTCCCGATCCGGCCCCGATTCAAAAACGCGCCTCCGAACTGCGCGCTTGGGAGTTCCTTTGGGGCCACAGCCCCGCCTTCGAAATTCAAATCGGCGCGGCGACGCTGCGCATCGAACACGGCCATATCGCCGCCGCTCCGTTTCCCGAACTCCGCGGCCTTCCCTTCGACCGCGGCGCGTTGCGCGAAAAACTTCCAATCATTGGAAAAGAGGCCGCCGACTTTTTCCAATCATTGGAAATGTTGGAATTTTGAGACGCCGGCCGTCGCGGGCGCGCAAAGGCCGGCGGAAAATACGTTCTTGTCAACGCTGGCATGGAGTGTGAAAACATATGCCAACGTTTGCAATCTAAGGTGATTGCACACGAAAAGAGGAATCAAGAATGAAGAACATGTTCGGAAGGTTGCTCGTCGCGGCGCTGGTTTGTGCAGGCGTGTGCTTCACAGCCGTCACGGCGCAGGCAGAAAAGAAAGAAGGCGCGAAGAAGGAAGTTGCGGCCGAAAAGAAGGCCCAGACAACCCTCACGGGTGCGGTCAAGGCTGTCGCGAACAAGACGGATGCGACCAAGAAGCATCTCGAACTGACCGACAGCACCGGCGCGACCTACATGCTCATCGGCAGAGCTGTGGCGGGCGACGTGGTCACGACGCTCGACGGCAAGAACGTCAAGGCCACCGGCACGACGAAAGACAAAGACGGCAAGAAGACCCTGTATGTCAGTTCCATCGAGGAAGCCAAATAGGACCGCGATAGAATAGACAAACATTATGGAAACGGCGGGCTTTCTGCCCGCCGTTTTTTTTGATCATCGCGAAATCCGGTCACGTGGCCGGCCGCGTCACAAGTTGGGATTGATCTTCTTCCACTCGCTGATCGGCGGAAGAATTCCCATGCCGATGACTTCGTCGCGCAGCTTGACGAGATGTCCGTACGAAGTGCGCAAATCGGCGAGCTCCTGTTCGGTGCCTTTCGGCATCGCCCACGAAATTCCTTCCGTCGTCACCGTCGTTTCCATCGCCATCATGATGTTCGCGAATCCGTTTTCCGGCGAATCAACATAAACGCCGACGGGCCAGTCGTAGCCTTTGCCATCCATGATCGCCTTGACGGTGAGCAGCGTCTGGTGCGACGGACTTTGGAATGAACTGCGACCGCGAAGCTCGATGACTTTCTTTCCGCCGAGGCGGACGTGTTCGCGAATTGCGGCCCACTGTTCGTTCGTGAGTTTTTCTGTGCCGATCAAATTCGTGAGCAGCGTGCGTCCGACTTTTGCGGTGCTGGCAAAGACGGCCATCTGCTCGCCGTGGCCGCCGTACGTGCGGCAATTTTTCACCTGATCCTGCGGAACTTTGAAGTGCTGCGCGAGCGCGGTCTGCAGGCGCGTGCTGTCGAGCGCGGCGAGCGTGCCGAGTTTCGACGGATGCAAACCAGAATGCACGAGCACGGTCAGGCCGGTGATATCAGCCGGATTGAAAATGACGCCGCAGAATTTCAGGTCGGGGCAATACTGGCGGACGTCCTTGCCGAGCTGTTCCGCGATCTGGCAGTTGCCCTTGAGCAAATCCTCGCGCGTCATGCCTTCCTTGCGTGGCGCACCGCCGGATGAAACGAGATATTTCGCGCCCGTGAGCGCCTCGGCGATGTTCGTCGTCCACGTCACGTTCGCGCCGGGAAACGCGCAGTGATAAATCTCTTCCGCCGCGCCCCTGAGGCCTTTTTCAAACGGATCATAAAGGCAGACATTCGGCGTGAGCCTCAGCGTCAGCGCGCTCTGGGCCATGTTAGAGCCGATCGCGCCCGCGGCGCCCAGCAAAACGAGTTTGTCTTCGCAAATGTATTTCATCTTTTCTCCTGACAAAATGAATTGCCGCGTAATTTAGGCGGGCCGGGACAGGATGCAAGTTCGCAATCCTACAACGTAGGATACGGCTTTCTGCGTTCAGTCAGAACAACACGAGTTCAGAAAGAAAGCAGGCACTGCCAGATGAACATGTTGCCGAGCCCGTCCACTTCTTCCCAAATCCGACGCATCAGGTCCTTGTCGCCCGTGATCGGCGGAAGCCCTCTGACTTTTTCTTCCCACGGCAGGCAGACGCCGCCGCGCACGCGCGGGACGGCACGACCGGCCATTCCGTAGCCGGGCGGGAATTTTGCGCCAGACGCGGGTGAAACTTGCAGCGGATCGGGCGGCACGGAAATACCCTGCGAATAGACCCCGTATTCGCGGGTGAAATCGGTCAGAGCCTTCATGTTCTCGATCTTCGTGTCGTCCTGCATGATCGCGCTGGCGTCCATGATGTAGCCGCCATCGCGCGCGACGCCATCGATGACTTTTTTGCAGGTGGCGCGAACATCGTCGGGTGTGCTGTAGCCGAGGACATAATTTGAAATGCCGCCGCTGAGGCAGAATTTGTGGCCGAGCTTCTTGTGCGTTTCGAAGATGTCGCCGCGATCCACGTGATAGACGATGCTCGCATCCGGCAGTTCGCGGAAGTGGTCGAGATGCGGCCCCCAGTTGCCTTCGGCATAGAACATCGTTTGATGTCCGTTTTTCCAAAGCTCCTCGATAATCGGTTTCACGGTCGGCCAGTAATGCGATTCGAACTGGCCGGCAGAGACGAACGGCAGGCAGCCGCGGTGCATCCAGTAACCGATCGGCACCTGCTTGTTCGCGTCAGACGACGTGAGCGCACAGTGGTACAAATGCGGCATCAGCGCCTCGCACGCCTTCAAAACCTTCTCCGGCTGCGTCATCATATCCATCGTAAGGCCGATATAGCCGCGCAGCTTGTCGGCGAGGATGTCGAACGGCGCTTTGAAAATTCCCGCGATAGCAGAGACCGTGCCGCTCTCTTCGCGCAGCCGCTGGCATTGCGGGCCGAACGCCATGAAATAATTCAACATCGCCATGCCGCCCTTCACGAGCGCGAGATTGTTGCGATACGAAGTCGGCTGCCCCATCGGACTGACATATTCGGAGACGCGCGGCAGCCAGACGTTGTAAAGAAAGGCGGTCGGATCGGCGATGAGTTCGTCGTACTCGTCTTCCTTCATGAACGCGTTTTCTTCGTCCGGCTCGCGATACTGGAATCCGCTTGTCGCCGGCACGTCGATTCCGGGGATGCCGTAATATTTCAAACCGATTGCCTGCGACAATCCGGTCCACACATAAACCATGTTCGCGACGACCGCGTCCCAGTCGAAATCCGCCGCGCACTTGCGCGCCGCGACGAACGCCTTCTGGAAATCGTGCGTCACCTCCTGGTTTGTGAACCCCGCATATTTCGCCGTGAATTCCGCGACGAACGGCCGGATCGGAATCATGTCGGGCTTGCCGTTGCGCAGCGCCGTCACATAGCGCCGCATTCTTTCCTGATATCGCTGTTCCATGTTCGCACTCATCGCAGGGCCTCCTGAAAAAATTGCGGGCAACCCGCCCCGTTTGATACTCCCCCCGCCGCCGCCCGTGCAAGAACAAGGACGCAGCCGGACCGCGCGGCCGCAAAAATTTCCAATCATTGGAAACTCGCGCCGCGCAAACTTCCAATCATTGGAGAGCCGCCGCCACCGCGGCCGGCCGCGTGCAAAACTGATTTCGCCGGCTCCCAAAAAAAATTGAAGCGTCGGCCATGCCGTGCGATAACGCACCCCGATGACCGCGTTCGGGAACGTTCCCGAAGGGGGCGCGGTCAGGAAATGACGCCGGCGGGTCTCGAGGGGAATTCCCGCCGCCGGAAGTGATGGAGTGAGATCGCGCCGTGAAGTGGTTGACGATTCATTCGAAGAGCATGCGTGCGTTACGGAGAAACTCTGGATCTTCCCGCCGTTCATGCGCGCCACGGCACTCGCTTGGAAAAATTGCACGCGCGCTTGACAACACGCGCGCCGCCAAAAAAATTTCCCTCGTCCCTCGTCCCTCGTCCCTCGTCCCTCGTCCCTCGTCCCTCGTTTCTCGTTTCTCGTCGCGCAGGGTGTCCACCCTTTAGGGTGGAGCCGAACGTCCTTCCGCCCGCCGGGCACCCCGCCTTCGGGGGCGTATCATCATTTCATCGAATGCCAGCCTGCCATCCGCAGGCACACCGCCTTTGTTTTCAAAATAGGAGAAAGAAGGTCATGAAAGGAAAACCCAGCATGCCGTGCAACGCGCCCTGCGCATTCGCCATCCGATTCGACGAGTGGCTGCGCAACTGCGGTCGGAAGAGCAGGGATGTGGCCGCCGAATTGGGCCAGACCGAAAGCACCATCAGCCTGTGGCGAAGCGGCAAACGCTGCCCGACGCTCGCGCAAATGAAGGACGTCAGTGAATACACCCGCATCCCCCTTTGCGAAATGATCTGCCTGCACCACCACTGCGGGAAATGCGATTGCGCAATGTAAAACTCACCGCCAAGTCAATTCCTTTCAATTCACGCCGCGTGAAACCAATTTTGCTGACATCGCCTTTCCGCCAGGACCAAAGTGCGCGCGCAACCGGAAATTGGCGGGATGAAAAGAAACAGCACCCGAAGAATCCTGATGAAGGCAACAGACAAAACCAATGCGGAGGCTGCGGCACGAGGAAACGGCGGCAGCCATCAGCAAAGCAGCCGGCGATTGACGCATGACGGGGAAGTTTCCATGATTGGAACATGGCGAGAAAATTGCGACTTTCGTTTCCGGGTGCCATCCATCACGTCATGTTTCGGGGCAATGAGCGGCACGACATTTTTCGGGATGACGACGACAGGCAGTGGTTCCTCGACCGCCTTGCAGATTCTGTGGAGAGTTTTACGGTCCGAATGTATCTGGTTTGTTTGATGAGCAATCACGTACACATGCTGATGGAAACACCCCGCGGGAATCTGAGCGCCTTCATGGGAAGATTGCTCACCGGATACAGCGTCCATTTCAACCGGCGGCACAGACGCAGCGGCCACCTGACGCAGGGGCGCTACAGGGCGCAGCTGGTGGAAGGCGACAACTACCTGATGCGGCTGAGCCGGTACATCCATCTCAATCCGGTCTGCACAGCGTCATGGCAAAAATGTTCCGTACAGGACCGTGCGGCCGCCTTGCGCCAATACGACTGGAGCACCTATCGCGGCTATGCCGGGCTGGCTGAACAATGGCCGTTCGTGGACGAAGGCCCGATCCTGGCGCAGATGGAAAATCTCGGCCTCAAGGACCGCGCGGGTTATGCCGCCTTCGTCGAGGCGGGCCTTGCCCAAAATGATAGTGATTTCAGCACCCTGTATGCTCATGCCGCCCTGAGCATCGGCTCGCCAGAGTTTGAAACAAATGCGCGCACGTTGCATCAGCGCGCCGCAGGAAAGACAAAGCGGCGGGAAGATGTCGCACTGCGGCGGCATGCCGGCCCGCTGCCGGTCACGTTCGTGTTGCAGAAGCTCGCGGCGCTTCTGGGCGTGGACGCCGCTGCCTTTCGCGAGCGACGGCGCAACTCACCCTTACGCTCTGCCGCCGCGTGGGCTTTGCACCGCTATGCCGGAATGAACCAGCGGAACATTGCCGACGAGCTATGTCTTGGCAGCGGCTCTGCGGTAAGTCAGCAGATAGCCTTATGGAATCGCCAGACAAACGCCAATGCAGCTTGGAAAGAAATCGAGGATAAGATCAAAGGAGCTCTTGATGAGACCATTAACTGCTAACTTAATGCCTGACCCCATTCACTAATACAGCTTGGAAAGAAATCGAGGATAAGATTAAAGGAGCCCTTGATGAGACTATTAACTGCTAACTTAATGCCTGACCCCATTCTCTCACTTGATGAGACTATTAACTGCTAACTTAATGCCTGACCCCATTCTCTCAACTCATACAGCAACTCGTTGTGGAGGCCGCTTGGGCAATGTTATGGGTACACACCGTGAATTACTCGCGGTAAGAGCAATCGTGGTCAGCGCAGTTGCTAAAACGTTTTTACGAAATTACGCATTGAACTGCTTTGTAAGTGGCTTGATTGCGCTGCTTGTCATCTGCCCTATGTGTAATGCCCAGTATGCGAATCTGCGCAGTTTCGCCGGCCCAGTACAAGATGGGTGTGGACCGTCAGCGCCGCTGATTCTTGGCGAGACGAACCTCTTTGGCATAACAACTGGTGGCGGGGCCTTCGATCGTGGTTCTATATTCACCATCGGTGTTGACGGCTCACGCTTTTCCATTCTTCACAGTTTTGCCGGGGGTGTCAGTGACGGTTCTTTTCCGGAGGCGGCGCTGGTTTCAGAGGGTTCATATCTCTATGGATCCACCGCAACCGGCGGGACGGACGATCATGGTACTTTATTTAGGATCTCAGTTGACGGATCAGAATATAGAATTATGCACGAATTCGGGCAGAAACTTTATGATGGCAGGTTCCCATATGCTATGGTGATAAAGAACTCAAGTTTATATGGAGTATGTGCTGGTGGAGGGACTCGTTTCGACGGCTCAATCTTCAAGATGAATACGGATGGAACAGGGTACTCAGTGCTTCACAATTTCTCGGATGTGAAGGAAGATGGCCTTTTCCCAGCAGGCTCTCTTTTACCCTGCAGTACCTTCTTATATGGTGTTACGGGAAACGGCGGAGCATTTGGAAGAGGTACACTTTACAAAATCAATCTCGATGGAGATGGGTACGAAATTGTCTATAGCTTCGGAAGTGTGGATGGCAGCTCATATCCGGTCGAGTCCCTTACATCTGCTGGTTCGCGTCTATTTGGCATGGCATTGGGACAACAAGCTGGCAAGGGCACAGTGTATTCCATCAATAGAGATGGAACTGGATTTGAGTTGTTGCACACCTTCATGGGCAGTCCTGACGGCTACAATCCTGTTGGATCTCTTCTTGTTTGGAATTCCACATTAGTTGGGCAGACATCATATGGCGGCTCTTTCACGAATGGAGCGAGCGCGGTCGGTGGTGGTCTCATTTATGCAATTGACACCCAACTCAACAATTACAGGGCCATCAGATCATTTGGTGAACTTTCGGATGGGAGTTGGCCGGTGGGTTGCATTGCAGCCTCAAATCGGACTCTTTATGGCATGAATCGATTGGGAGGCTCCAACGGCTGCGGGATCATCTATTCATTGCACTTGGTCTCCATGAGTCTGCAAAGCAATCCTCGTCGGGGCGGCTTTCTTTCTGACGGCGGCACATTTGTTGGTGGTTCGACGCAGATGATCAGCGCGGTGGCGCATCGCGGATGGGCGTTCACCGGCTGGGCGGATGGGGATACCAACAGCGTTCGCACGGTGGTGCTGCCCACCAATGATATGACTTATACGGCCAACTTCGTGATCACCGGCTTTGTCGCCGCCGTGCAGGGCGACTTCGAGGGTGACGCAAAGGCGGACATAGCGACGTTCTATCCTGCCGGCGGTGCCTGGAACGTGCTGAAGAGTTCCGGCGGTTCCGCCGCAGTCCAGCTCGGCTATTCGCCGGACATCCCGGTGGCCGCGGACTATGACGGGGATGGCAAGGTGGATTATGCGATCTTCGATCCGCCGACGGGCAACTGGTTCATCAAGCAAAGCTCGAACGGAACCTTCACGGCAAGGAACTGGGGTTATTTCCGGACACTTCCGGTTCCCGCCGACTATGACGGAGACGGCAGGGCGGACATCGCCGTCTATGATCCGCCGGTGGGCATGTGGTATATCCTCCGGAGCAGCGACGGCGGGATGGTCCAACAGCAGTGGGGCTGGAGCAAGGCCATCCCTGTTCCCGCCGATTACGACGGCGATGGCAAGGCGGACATTGCCACCTATGTTCCTTCCACCGGGCAATGGAACATCCTGCAAAGCGCCAACGGCCAGCTTCTGCAAATCAACTGGGGCTGGAATCAGGCCATGCCTGTCCCCGCGGACTACGACGGCGACGGCAAGGCGGACATTGCCACCTATGTTCCGGCATCGGGCCAGTGGTCCATCCGCCGCAGCAGCGACGGCGGACTTACACAGCAAAGCTGGGGCTGGAGTCAGGCCGCGCCGGTTCCCGCAGATTACGATGGCGACGGCAGGGCGGACATGGCGACCTATTACCCGGCCGGCGGGCAATGGAATGTGCTCAAGAGCGGCGGCGGGATGATTGCGCAGAATTGGGGCTGGAGCCAGGCGGCGCCGGTGCTGCCGCAATTCCAGATCAACCGCAAATATTTCCCGGCGCCGTGACCGGCCATCAAAGAAACCAGCTTGAGATGCACGCAGATGAACAAGGATAAGAAAGTCATCGGAGAGGACCGGGGGCGGAAAGCAGAAATAAGTAAGAACAGGAGATGAGCGATGAGTTACGATCCAGCATGGCCGGCCGATCACGCCCACGCGGCGGCGGCGAAGTTTCGCGAGCAGTTCACCGGGTTGAAGAGCCTCATTGATGCGGTGCCGGGCGGCGCGCAGGGGCCGAAGGGGGATAAGGGTGATCCGGGCAGCGTCGGCGGGCAGGGGCCGGCGGGCGCGGACGGGCGGGGGCTGAATGTGCGCGGGGACTGGGATGGCGCGTTGACCTATAACCGCGGGGATCTTGTGGCCTATGGCGGGCAGCTCTATGTGTGCTTTGCGGACGGGCTGAGCGGCAGTTCGCCGGACCCGGACATCATCAACTGGCGGCTGCTTTCGATCACGGGGCCTCGGGGTTCCGACGGCGGCAGCGGCCCGTTTAACGATCCGGTCTTCTTCAACAACACGGTCTTCCTTGGCCTGCAGATGCTGAAGTTCGACACCCTGCGCGATTCCGGGAGCGGTGAGGCCGCCGCAGTCCTGTCTGCGAGCGACGACGGTTGCGGTCCGTTGCTGCGGCTCGTCTGCCGCCGGTCGGGCGCGGACCAATGCGCGCCGCGGTTGGATTTTGGCGGCGTGACCGATGGGATGGGCGCGCCGACGGCGCAGGATGGCGATCTCATGAGCTGGCGCGCCGGCGACCAGACGGTGCATCCCATCCGCAACGACACGGCGCGCAATCCGGTAAGTCTGCCGGACCTGAGCCTGGAGTTCAGCGACCCGCCGACCAAGGCGGAGTGCGAGGCGCTGCGGGACTATGTCATTAGTCTGGTGAGTAACATCCGGAGATGACGTTGAAGAATTTGAACCACAGATTACACAGATGACACAGATGAAGGATAAAGAAACGCGAGCAACAAGGCCGTCCAATGTCGCAACAGCCCGGGCCATTGATCCGATCTGTGCAATCTGTGGTTGAGCTTCGGGTTTTGGACTTACAGGAAAGGAAGGAAGCGAGATGTCGCGGCTGGATGAAGTGAATTTTGACGAATTTGATTTTGACTCGCCGGATGACCCGGTGGGCAATCAGGAGAATGAAGTTATGGATGAGGACAATCAGATATCGGTGGTGATTGATGCGGCCGCGAAGAGCGGCTTCATCGGAAAGGTCGGCGAGGCGCGTGCCCTGCTGACGTTTCTGCGAAACATTCCGGCCGACAAGAAGGGCCGGTATTCGGGGATTGCGAAGGCGCGGGCGGGGCTGGATGACGTGTGCGTGCGGTTGATGCAGGCGCACCCGGAGCTTGTTCCGTCGTGGATCGTCATGGCCGAGGTTCTGAAGGACGTGGTTTTCCGAAAGGACATGAAAGACATGATTCTCTCCCTGATGGAACTGGTGGAAACGATGCAGGACACGTCGCTGCTTTCGAGCAGCGATTCGATGAAGGCCTACCGGGCGTTCTACGAAAGCGTGAAATCGGCGGCCAAGCACAACGTGGCCGGCGCGGATACGATGGTGGCACAGATCGCCCCGTTCTTCGCGAATTCCGGCCCGTCAACGCCCGAAACGCCCCCGAATCCGGCGAAATAGGGCCGCTGACAGGCGTCCGGTCGCAATAACCGGCGCAACCTGCTAAAAGGCAGGTCTTTGAAACGAACTCCGGGGTTCATTTTTCGAACTCCGGAGTTCATTTTTTGACCTACGGAGGTCGTTTTTTGACCTATGGAGGTCGTTTTTTGAGCTCCTGAGTTTCCGGTTTGACCTCGTGAGTTCCTTCTTCGACCTCCTTGGCTCGAAATTCGAAGTCGGCAGGTCGTTTCATGAACCCGGCAGTTCGTTGGTCGAAGTCCCGACTTCGTTCCACAGGCTCCGCCGCCCCATCCGGGGCGGAGGATGATTTGCCGGTTGACGGTTCCGGTGGTTCTCACCACCGGCTACATTCCGCCTGCCCCTGCCGGGGCATGAGGCGGCCCGCCTTCTTCCAATCATTGGAGAACACCGCGCCCGAAAACTTCCAATCATTGGAATTCATGCTGCGTGGCAGGATTCCCGCGGCGGTGCCGCTCACCCCCGCCACCGTGGCCGTCGCGACATCTCCGGATGCGGCAATCTGCGCTTGCGGCGAATTCCGGCGGCCCGGCGCGCGGCGGAAAACCTTGTGCGGGAGTTTGCGGACGATATATTCCGCACCACGAGGAAATGTAATGGATGCGCTTTGGTATTATGCGAGTGGAAACAACCGTCTGGGGCCGGTCGGCGAGGCCGATTTGCTGAAGCTTCACCAGTCGGGCGTGGTGAAAGCGGACGATCTGGTGTGGACTGACGGAATGAAAGATTGGGCGCCGCTGAAGACGACGGCGCTGGCCGCGCGATTTGCGCCGCCCGCCGTGGCGGCCGTGCCCGCAGTTCCTCCCCCCGCGCCAGTGCAGGCCATCGCGCAGCAGCCGGTGCGCGCCATTTTGCCGGATGAATCTCAGCTTCCGCTTGCGCCAGTCCCACCGGGGCTTTCGGGTTGGATGAAGTTCAATGGAGTGATGCTGATCCTGCAGGGCGCAGGCTATTGCATGGGCTGTATCTGGATCATCATCGGCGTTCCCCTGATCATGGCGGGCATCGCGTGTTTCTCGGGCGCGTCGGTCCTCGACAATCTCGGCGGCGTGTCGGGCGGATCGCTGCCATTTTTTCAGAAGCTGAAAAGTTTCAACCTGGGCCTTGGAATTTTTCACATCATCACGATCGTGCTGACGATCATCGGCGTCATTCTCGGAATTATTTTCTTCGGCGCGCTGATGGCGACATTGCAAAAAACCGCCGGGGGCAGCCTGCCGTTTTGAGTCACGATCATGTTCAACTGGAAAACTACTGTCCGGCTTTCTGACACCGATGCGGCGGGAAGGATTTTTTTCGCGAGCCTGCTACGCATCGCGCATGACGCCTTTGAGGCCTTCATGTCCGGCATCGGCCAGCCGCTCACGCGATTCCTTCACGGCGATGAATGCGGCCTGACGATCGTTCACGCCGAGGCCGATTACCGGCATCCCGTCGGCTGCGGCGAGCCGCTGGAAGTCCACGTTGGCGTTGAGCGCGTCGGGAACACGTCGTTTGTGATCACGTATCTTTTTCTTCGCAACGGCGAGGAGGTCGCGGCGGCGCGCACGGTTCATGTCGCGCTGGACAGGCGGGGACTGAAGTGCGAGATCCCCGACGACCTGCGTCGCGCGCTGGCGGCGTAGAATGACTTCGCGCGGCGCACGGTTTCTGGCGGCGCTCTTCCTGACGGCCGTCTGCTGGCTGGCATATTCGCGCGTCAGCCTGCCGCGCTATTACAATGGCGGCGACAACCTCTGGACCGTGCCGACGGCCATGAGCATGGTTCGTTACGGCAACGCGGATGTGAGCGCCTTTGCGCCGTCCGTCCGCCTGCACCCGGAATGGGAAGTCTGGATCAACGATCAGAAAATTGATCCGCGCATCGTCGTGACGAACAACCGGCCGCTGATGCTTCATCCGGTCGGGTCGGCCTTCGCCGTGACGCCGCTCGCCGCCTGGCATTGCGCGTGGCACAAGCCCGCGTCCGATCCAATGGCCGAAGCGATCGCGCTGACGCCTCGCATCGCACATTTTTTCGCGGCCCTCAGCGTCGGTCTGATTTTTCTTCTGCTCACCGGACTCGGCGCGAGCACCGCGCAGGCCGTTGCGCTCTCCCTCGTCTTCGCGTTTGCGACGCCGCATTTCGTCACGCACGCCGACGGGCTCTGGTCGCACAACATCTTTCTGCCTTTTTTCATCACGGCGCTGTGGCTGCTGATCGCGGAGAACGGCCGCTGGGCCGCGCTGGCGGGCCTCGCCGCCGCCATGGGCTATCTGATCCGCCCCGATTCCGCCGTTTTCATCATCGCGATGGGCGTTTATCTTCTGTGCTGCAATCCGCGGCGGATCGTTCCGTTCGCGTGGGCCGGCTTGATCGTCGCCGTCCTGTTCGTGCTGTGGTCGCGCCGCGTGTATTGCGACTGGGTCCCGCCCTATTATTTCGGCCGCAGAACCCCCACCAACCTGAGCCTCGCATATTTCCCCGCCGGCGCGGCCGGCCATCTTTTCAGTCCCAGCCGCGGCATCATGATTTTCGCGCCCATCCTTCTTTTCGGCATGGCCGGCGCGGTGCTGGCGTGGCTGCGAAAAGATTCGCGCGCGGCGTTCT
Source organism: uncultured bacterium (assembly GCA_903906425.1). Taxonomy (GTDB): domain Bacteria; phylum Verrucomicrobiota; class Kiritimatiellia; order CAIVKH01; family CAIVKH01; genus CAIVKH01. Next base: position 68,792 of record CAIVKH010000002.1, on the reverse strand, counting down.
TCCGCATGATCTCGGCGATGGTGCTCCTGCACTTCGTGATCGTGTCCGTGTTTCAAACCTGGTGGGCGGGCTTCGCCTACGGCCCGCGCTATTTCTGCCAGGTCCTCCCGCTCTACACGCTGCTGCTGCTCCCGCTCTGGAACGCCGTCGCGCGCGCGGCGCGCCCGGCCCGCGTTGCCGTCGCCGCCGCAGCACTGGCCGCCTGCGCGTGGGGACTTTTCGTCAACCTCCGCGGCGTCACCGACCCGCGCGTCCACGAATGGAACGCCACGCCTGAAATTGTGGACACGCATCACGAGCGGCTCTGGGACTGGCACGACATGCAAATCTTCCGCGGCTGGCACAAGCCCGCCCGGCCCTGACGCCGCCCGGGCCGGCGCGATTCGCAAGTTTCCAATGATTGGAAATTCCCGTTGCGCAAAGTTCCAATCATTGGAAATGGCGGTCAAATTCCATCGTGATTCCCGCCGGTCCAATTTTCATGCGGGCGGATCCGGGTGGGCGGTTCGTTTTTTTTTGATTCATGCGGGCGGGGCGAAACGATACAAGTGGCGCTCAATTTTTATTGAGGAGAGCAATCATGGCCGGTGCGAGCAAGGGCAGTATTTTCAAGGCGTACGACATCCGCGGGATCTATGGCAGGGACCTGACGGAGGAGCTGGCGTACAAAATCGGGAAGGCGTTCGCGACGTTTTTGAAATGCAAAAAGGTCGTCGTCGGGCGCGACATGCGGCCGCATTCGCTGCCGCTTTTCGAGAGCCTGGCGCGCGGGCTGACGGAGCTGGGCGCCGACGTGATTGACATCGGCGTCGTGTCCACGCCGATGTCGTATTTTGCGAACGGAACGCTGGGCGCGGATTCGAGCATCATCATCACGGCGAGCCATAATCCGGGGCCGTGGAATGGATTCAAGCTGTGCCGCGAAAAGGCGATTCCGATCAGCGGCGCAACGGGCATCAAGGACATCGAGCAGATCGTGCTGACGGGCAATTTTGCGCCGAAGGCCGCCGTGCCGGGGAAGATTTCGAAGGCGGATTTGCTTGCGGATTATGTGAAGCACATCCGCTCGTTCGCGGACATCCGGAGGCCGGTCAGGATCGCGGTGGATTACGCGAACGGCATGGGAATCATCGAGGGCAACGTGCTGCGCGGGTTGAAAAATCTCTCGATCGATCCGCTGTTCGACACGCTCGACGGGACGTTCCCGAACCACGAGGCGAATCCGCTGCTGGAGGAAACCTGGCACGCAATCCAGAAAAAAGTCCGTGGCGAAAAATACGATTTCGCGATTGCCTTCGACGGCGACGCGGACCGCTGCGGCTTCATGGACGAAAAGGGAAACATCATCCCGATGGACATCATCACCGCGTTGATCGCGGAGATGGTGCTGAAGAAGAATCCGGGCGCGTCGATTTATTACGATCTGCGGTCGAGCTGGGCGGTGAAGGAAGTCATTTTGGAAAACGGCGGCAAGCCGCTCATGTCGCGCGTCGGCCACGCGTTCATCAAGGCGCAGATGCGCGAGGCGAATGCGCTCTTCGCCGGCGAGCTTTCGGGACATTATTATTTCAAGGACAACTTTTTCACGGAGAGCTCGTCGCTGGCGGCGCTCTACGTCGCGAATCTCGTCAGTGCTTCGGACATGCCGTTGAGCGAACTGATCAAGCCGCTCCAGCGCTACTTCGCCAGCGGCGAAATCAATTCCGAAGTCCGCGACACGAAAAAAGTCATCGCAACGCTGAAGGAAAAATACGGGAAGCTCGGCCGCGAATTCGAGCTGGACGGGCTCTCCGTTGAATTTTCCGCCTGGTGGTTCAACGTGCGCGCTTCGAACACCGAGCCGCTCTGCCGGCTGAATCTCGAAGCGAAAACGAAAGCGCTGATGGAACAGAAGCGCGACGAAGTCCTCGCCGTCATCCGCGCGTGAATTCCCGTCCGCGGCAAAAGCAGCGCAAAGGCGGGACCGGCGCCTCATCGCCTTTGCCTGCGGTTTGACAGGGACGCCGTGGAGCCATAGTATCCGCAACTTTTGTTGGTGGGAGTAACCGAATGCCGACCTATGATTATGTTTGCCAGAAGTGCGGCCACGAGTTCGATCAGTATCAGAGCATCAAGGATGATCCGCTGAAGAAGTGCCCGAAGTGCAAGAAGCAGGGCTTGAAGCGGAAAATCGGCGGCGGCGCGGGTCTGTTGTTCAAAGGCTCGGGGTTTTACATCACCGATTATCGCAGCGAAGGCTACAAGAAGGACGCGAAGTCCGAGTCGGGTTCGAGCGTGACGACCAAGGCTGAGCCGGCACCGGCCAGCAAAACCGAAAGCAAGCCCGCGGCGAAAACCGGGAAGAAATGAGGCAGTAAAATGGCCGTCCATGTCACATGTCCGCAGTGCAAAAAACAGGTGCCGTTCGGCAAGCTATTTTGCGTCTATTGCGGCGCGAAGCTCGAACTGACGCCCGACAGGATTTCGCGCAGCATGAATGCCGGCGAGATTTTTGGCGGGCTGAAGAAATGGATCATCCGCCTCATTTCGCTGTCCGTTTTCGCAGTAATCATCGGTGTGTTCATCTGGCCGCTGCCGCCGCAGGGACAGGCCGGCGGTCCAGCCCAGGCGGCAGCTTGCGAACAGCGTCTGGCGGCGGCGCACGCGCGCACGCTCAACGGCATCGTCTTCACGGAGACCTTTCCCGAAGACGAGGCGAACGCGTGGCTGAAGGACAAGGTGGCGCATCTGGCCAACGCCGGCGCGGGCGCGGGCTTCGTGCTTTCAGAGGTCAATCTGGCGTTCCGCCCGGGCAGGATCATCGTGAACACGCGCATGACGCTTTCGAAGATCAACATTTCCTACGAAATTGAACTCAAGCCGGTGATATCGCCGCGCGGCTTCGAATACACGCTTGAATCCGTGCGTGTCGGCCACGTTCCGATGCCGGAGTTCACCCGCGAATTTTTCGCCGGGCGGGCGCTCCACGTTTTCAGCGAGCTGCGAAACGAGGACGACCTTCTCAAGCGGATGAAGCAGCTCGATGTGATTGACCGCCAGGTGCGGGTCAGCAACCAGGGCCGATAGGAGTCGCGATGAAGGATAAACAGGAATTTTTCCAGCAGCTTTCCGCGATGGACGGAAAGGACATCACCGAATACCGCGGCATCATTGGCGATTTCGATTTCTCCCGCTACGTCGTCAAAATCAACCGCGTGCCCGAGGACCCCGCGCAGCGCACCGTTCTTTTCGTCGTGCGCGTCCCGCAGACCATCGCGGGCTTTCCTCCGCACCTGTTCAACACGCCGATCCGCCGTACCGCGCTCGAAGATTTGCTCACGCGAAAAATCGCCACCACCTGCGAGCGGCTCGCAACCTTCGACGACGATGGCATCGCCCGCCGCCGCATCAGCATCGCTGCGCCCGGGCAAAAAATTCTGCCACGTTCCTCGATGGTCGTCTCAGAAGATTACATCGAAGCCCGGCTCAACATCGAGCTGCCGGCGCGCCGCGGCCTCATCCTCGGCCCGGCCGCGCAGCAGATTTTTTTCGAAGACCTGCCGCGGCTCGTTGATGCCGTGCTGATTTATTGCAACCTCGAGGAAAACGAACTCGAACGCTTCGCCGACAACATGGAAGACGTTGACCACATCCGCCAGGCGCTGCCCACGCGCGGCCTCGTCAGTTTTATCGGCCAGGGCTGCCGGCCCGAGCGCGCGCTGCGGAGCGACCGCCCCGCGGCCAACGCCGCACGATTCGACATCGCCGACGAATTGCAGATTGAACTGGAAGTTCCCAATCGCGGCGCCGTGCGCGGCCTCGGCATTCCCGCCGGCATCACCGTCATTCTCGGCGACGACCAGTCCGGCCGCATCGCGCTGACCCGCGCCATCGCCGCCGGCATCTACAACCACGTCCCCGACGACGGCCGCGAACTCGTCGTCACGATGCCCGACGCCGTCTATCTCAGCGCCGAGCCGGGCCGCAGCGTCCAGCGCGTTGACATCAGCCCCTTCACCGGCGCGCCCGGCGCCGAGCTGCCCGCCTACACCAGCGACTGCGCCGCCGCCGCCGCCGCCCAGGCTGCGTCCACCGTCGAGATGCTCGAAATCGGCGCACGCGCCCTCATCTTCGACGAATCCGATTCCGCCGCCGCCTTCCTCAGCCGCGACATGCGCCTCGCCGATTTGTACAAAGACGCCGGCGGCCCCGGCCGCACGCTCGCATCCCGCGCGCGCCAGCTCGCCGACGAACTTGGAATTTCCATCGTCGTCGCCGGCTCGTCCGCCGCCGCAGATTTTATTCCCGTGGCCGACCTCGTCCTCCGCGTCGTCGCCAACCGCGTCGCCGACGTCACCCGCGAAGCCCGCGAACTTCAGATCGCGCCGCCCGCCGCCGAACCGTCCGCCGCCGACCTCGTCCGCACGATCGAAAAAGCCCGCTGGGTCGTGCCCGCCAGCATTGACGCCAGCGTCGGCCCGCACGACGCCGAACTCGCGGCCACTGCGATTGACAAGCTCCGCTTCGGCCGCCAGATCATTGATCTGGCCGGCAACTGCCAGCTCGCCGACCTGCACCAGACCGCGACCATCGCGCTGGTCCTCCACTACGCCAAACTCCGCTACCTCGACGAAGGCCGCCCGATCCGCGAAATCCTCGACCTCGTCGATCGCGACCTTTCCACCGAGGGCCTCGAATCGCTAAGCCGCGAACAGCGCGGCGACCTCGCCCGCCCGCGCCGCTATGAAATCGCCGCCGCGCTCAACCGCCTCCGCACCCTTCGCATCTCGCACGCCGGCGAATGACGAATGCGGCAGCGGGGAACTGCGGCAAACCGGCCGGAACCGTCGCCGCACAACTCCGAGACTTCCAATGATTGGAAAAATCCCAGCCCGCAATTTCCAATCATTGGAAAATCCACGAACGAAAACTTCCAATCATTGGAAATTTCGGCGGCGCAATTTTCCAATGATTGGAAGTTCCGAATCCGGCCTTCGGAGTCCGGCAGCCCGATGAAGCTCGTCATCCAGCGAGTCAGCCGCGCGTCCGTCACGATTGACGGAAAAGTGAACGGCTCGATTGATCGCGGCGCGGTCGTCCTCTGCGGCGTCGCGCAGGGCGACACCGATTTCGACGCGGTCTGGCTGGCGAAAAAAACTTCCGCGCTCCGGCATTTCGAAGACGCCGACGGAAAGATGAACCTCGCGATTGACGCGGTCGGCGGGGCGTTTCTCGTCGTCAGCCAGTTCACGCTCTACGGCGAATGCGAAAAAGGAAACCGCCCCAGCTTCATCGCCGCCGCGCCGCCCGAACGCGGCAACCAGCTCTACGAACTTTATGTTTCCGAACTCCGCAAGCTCGGCCACCGCGTCGAGACCGGAATTTTCGGCGCGATGATGAAGGTCGAAATCATCAACGACGGCCCCGTCACCCTGATTCTCGAAAGCCGCGGGCGGACGACGCCATGAAGATTTCTGGTTTCATCACACTGATCTTTGGGATTTGGTCATTCATCATTTCTTCTGCTTCCGCCGCTCCGATCTCCGCGCTGCCGACGAACCGGCCGTCGGAACGCGCGGTGATTTTCAGCACGACGCACCGCTACGCCGTTTCCGGATGCCCCGCCGGACAGGGCTTGCAAATTGCGAACTGGGCCGAGGACGTCGAGGCGCGCCTCTCGCGATTTCTCGGCCTCACCATTCCGTCCGGTAATCCGCTGCCGCTGCAAATCCGCCTCGGCGACGACCCGGCCCTCGGTCGCGGCCGGATCATCCGCTCGCAGGGCCTCGATGCCGGAATGCTCAATCAGAAGCTCGACATGATCAACCCGCGCCGCGTCGATCAGGAAGATTTGCTCGAAGGCCTCTGCTCGCTGCTGCTCACCCGCGCAATGGTCGCGCATCTGCCCTCGACCATCCACATGACCGAGCCGCCGCGCGCGCCCGACTGGCTCGCCGTCGGCGCGGCGCAAAATCTGTTTCCCGAGGCGCGGCAGCGCAACATGAGGTCGGTGATGGAGGCGTGGAAGAAAGGCGGCGGCCATTCCATCCGCGAAATGACCGGATGGGAATTCATGCCCGAGGGCCGGTGGGACGACAAATTCGAGGCCGGCATTTTCGTGCAATATCTGATGCCGCCGTCCGTCGCCGCCAGGCGTACGGCCGTGCTGCTGGCGCGCATCGAAAGCGGCGACGCCATCACGACGGATTTTCTCGCACAGCGGATTTTTTATTCCGGCACGATCGCCGCAGCGGAAAAGGCCCGCGATCTCTGGCTCGCGCAGCAGCAGGATGTGCAAACCGGGCTCGGCGGCATTTCGCCGGACCGCGTCGCGGCGCTGGTGCAGATGCTGGAAATCCGCCCCGTGGATTATGGCTTTTCCGAATCCGCCGACGTGCCGCTGCTGGCGGACATGAAGGATCTCATCCGCCGCCGCCGCGAGAAATGGGTTCTCAAGCTCGCGCCGCGCGTCAGCATGAAGATGCAGGCGCTGGCCATCGGACAGGCGCCGGAATTTCAGCGCGTCGTCGCCGGCTATGTCGGGTTTCTCGACGCCCTCGCGCGCGGCGACCGCGGTTTCTTCGGCACGCCGTCCGATTCGTCGCTCCAGAAAGTGCTTTCCCAGGCCGATGCCCAGTTCATCAAATTCCAGGCCGCGCAAAAACAGCGCGATAATTTCCTCGAACGGACCGAAGAGAAACAAACCGGTTCGCCGGATGCCTCCGTCCGGCGCTACCTCGACGGCATCGAAAAGAAATCCGGTCCGGCTTCGCCTTAAATCATCGGCGTGCGGGAGTCACATGCCGCGACTCGGAATGCGGAGCGGTTTGTGATCGTCATAAAGCTCCACAAATTTGTTCACTGAAAGCGCATCCTCGGATTTCCCCGAATCGCGCAACAGCCGAATTTCCTCCCCCGCGATACGCGCGGCATCGTCGAAACGTCCGCACTCGGCGTAGGCCGCGGCGAGCGCCTGGAGCGCAGGCGGAAATTTCCGCTGCGTTTCGTCACACGCCGATTCGGCCAGTCGCACCGCCTCCGCACCGTTGCGCAGCGAAGCGTCGTCGGCGGAAGAAAGCAGCAGCGCCAGCTTGCAGGCGGCGATGGGCGTCGGGATGCGCAATTCCACCGCCCGGCGCAGGTGTTTGATTGCGCCGGCCAGATCGTGGCGCGCCGCAAGCGCGAGGCCGAGATTCAGCTCCGTGCCGGCTTTGGACGGCGCCAGTTGCAGCGCTCTTGTGAAATGAAAGATCGCGTCGTTGGTCGCGCCGGTCCGAAGCAGCGCATTGCCGAGGTTGTTGTGGACCGGGGCGGATTTCGGATCGTATCTCAACGCCCGTCGGAATTCCTCAACGGCTTCCGCGACCGCCCCGCCCGTCAGCAATTCATTTCCGTTCGCAAAGTGGAACGCCGCCAGCGGATCTCCATCCGATGCACCGGCGGGGACGCGCGGCAACACCCGCCAGAATATTTCATGCGTCGGAAACCACTCCGCGATGGTTTGAAGCTGTACGGCGGAGGCGGCGGTCTGTTTCAACCGGTCGAGCACCTCGGCCAGATCGGCGCGGAAATGCCAGTCGCCGGGCGCGAAGGCGATGGCGTCTTCGTAGGTGCGGACGGCCCGGCGCTGCTCAACCGGCGTAAATGCCGCGGCAAGTTTCGCGGCTTCCGCCGTCGCGGCGGCGGCGATGAACGGGTTTTCACTTCGGAGCGTGCAGGGTGGCCTCGAAAAGAATCGCGCCATGGTTTCCTGCAGTTTCAGCTCGTCCCATTTCGTGTAGGCGAGCTGCGCGGCGATCTGGTTCTCGGCGGGCGGCTCGGTGGCTCGCAAACGGCCCAGCTTGCCGTCGAGCGCTGATTCGATTTCGGGAAGGAGCGCGCAGGCCAGTTCGTAGGTTCCGTGAAATCGGAAATGAACGTGGTCATGAAATAGATCGTCGCCGGGAACATGTTTTGCGGCGGCGCAGACCGTGGCCAGCTTTCTTTCACTGTCCACAATTCCGGCACCGGTGGTGGCGGCGGTTTCGCGGATAATTTCGTTGATCCGGCTGTCGCCACGAAACGGAATGGCGTCACAGTCGGCCGCCCGCCGGTATTCGGCCCGCGCCTTTTCGATGTCGCCAAGATTCTCGTAGCAGCGGCCGAGTTGGAAATGCGAGCCGGCAAAATTATCGTCGATGGAATTTGCCATGGTGAGCTGGACGAGCACCTCGCGCCAGTTCCCGGCGGCGGCGGCGGTGGTGGCGCTGCGGACGGCCTGGTCCCACCGGTTCGATGCGGCCGCATCGAGGTCCGGTTTGTGCAGCGACGGAAAAGGCGGAAAGTCGCGGAGATTTACGGCCAGCGTCGAAACGACAACCTTGGTTCCGCCGGCGCTCGCCAGCTTGCAGATTGCCGACATGTTTGCGCTGAAATTTGCCAGCACGGTTGCGCGCCGCGGATCTTCCGCGCCGATGCGGTGCGCGAGAAAAAATTGTTCATTCTGGATTTTCGGCGTTTTGCAGCGCGTGGCGAGCCGGCCGATCAACTCACCGGTCCGTGTGGATTGCAACCAAACAGACGCGTGAATCAGGCCGCGCGAAAGGGCCGGAGGCAGCCGCGCGGGAAACGAGCCGGCGCCGCGTGCCCCGATCATGTCGTTGTTTCCCGCATACACAACCAGCAGATCCGGCTCGTGGCGCATACAGTTGCGCGCGATGTCCGCGACGGCGAACGAATCTATGCCCATCACCGCCGCGTTGTACACGTTGATCTCCCTGCCGGGAAAACGGTCGCGCAGCATGGTTTCGAGCAGGCGGCCGACGTTGAACGCGGCGTCGGCCGCGCCGAAGGCGGCCGACTCGCCGAGGACAAAAATCCGGACGCTGCCGGGCGTCTTCGTCGCAGGCATCAGGAAAGGATCGGGGGCCTCGGGGCAACAATGGCAGCGCGGGAATTTTTCGTTGGGAACAAAATTCTGCCCGTCCTGGCTTCTGACGAAAAAATCCGCGGACGACCCGACGCCGGCGACGCGCAGGAGAAGTTCGACGAGCACAAAAAACACCGCGGCGACAGGCACCGCGCGGCCCAATTTCTTGAGCCTGTTGCCGCCCGATCCACCACCATCCGCTGGCAAATTCCGATCGCTCATGCGTCCCCCGACACTGGCAATTCATCGTAGCGGCAGTGCAACTCATGTCAATGTCATCGGCAGTTCCAATCATTGGAAATCACGCGCCGCGAAACTTCCAATCATTGGAAAACGCGGGCCGCGCATTTGCCAATCATTGGAAAAACAGGAGCCGCTGGACAAGCGGGGCGGGTGTATTACAGTCCGTGGACGGAATCGGGCCGGCTGTGCCCGACGCTTGAAGAGGAATTCATACGATGCATTTTCGCGAGTTGAACGAGGCGCAGATTCTTGCCGTGGCCATCAGCGCCGAGGAAGAGGACGGACATATTTACCGCGATTTCGCCGAGGCGCTGCGCGAACATTTTCCTTCCACCGCGGATCTTTTCCTCAAGATGTCCGCCGAGGAAGACAGGCACCGCCACCGGCTGATCGAATTATTCCGCAGCCGATTCGGCGAGCACATCCCGCTCATCCGGCGCGAAGACGTCAAAGGCTTCGTCGTCCGCCGCCCGTCGTGGCTCGTGAAAAACATCCTGCCCGAAAAGGCGCGCGCCGAGGCCGCGCTCATGGAAGGCGGCGCACGCCGATTCTACGAGGCCGCCGCGCAGCGCACCACCGATGCCGGCATGAGGCAGCTCCTCGGCGATCTCGCGCAAGAAGAGGCGCGCCACGAAACGGCAGCCGAAAGAATCACCGAGCAACACACCGCCGCGGGCGAATTGAGTGTTGAACACGAGGCGGCGCGCAGGCTTTTCGTGCTGCGCTTCGTCCAGCCCGGCCTCGCCGGTTTGATGGACGGGTCCGTCTCGACGCTTGCGCCGCTGTTCGCCGCCGCATTCGCCACCGGCAGTACGGCCGACACCTTCAAGGTCGGCCTCGCTGCCTCCGTCGGCGCGGGCATCAGCATGGGATTCGCCGAGGCGATGTCCGACGACGGAAAACTCAGCGGCCGGGGCGCGCCCTGGCTGCGCGGCGTCGTCTGCGGAATCATGACCATGCTCGGCGGCCTCGGCCACACGCTGCCCTATCTCATCCGGGATTTTCGCATGGCCACAACCATCGCCATCGTGGTCGTGCTTTGCGAGTTGGCCGCCATTTCCTGGATCCGCAAACGCTACATGGACACGCCGCTGCTCGCCGCCATCTTCCAGGTTGTCGTCGGCGGGCTGTTGGTTTTCTTCGCCGGCTGGCTCATCGGCGTGGGCTGACGCGCATCGAAAATCACGGCGCGAGTTCCGGCTTCAGCTTCACGAAAAGCCGCAGCCAGTCGCGATAGATCGCATCGTGGATCGAAAGTTTTCCGTCTCGCTCAAGCGCGTCGGCCTCGGCGAGCGTCTGGCCGTCGTAGTGGCCGATCCAGCCGCACGCGATCTCCTTCGACTCGCGAAGAAACTTTTCTTCCTCCGGCGCTGTGCAACTCAGGTTGAACGTTTCCTCGATGACCACGGGCTTGCCGACGTTGTATTGCCGCAGCGACTCCATCGCCTCGTCCGGCAGTTTTGAATCGGGATAAATGTGGACGCTGATGAAATCCAGTTCCGCCGCCATCATCTGCGGGCTGAAACCGGAAAGATGCTTCCACTTTCGCGACCACGGAATGATGCCGACGGTGATCGGCGTGATTTTGTCGCGCTCGCGAATCGCCGCGGTCATTTTGCGAATCCACTGCCGCGCGATTTCGTCACGCGAGCGGCCCGCGGGATCGAGCGCGATGAACTGCACAAAATCAAAACCTCCGAAGAGACTGCCCGACATCCAGCGCTTGCCGGCTTCGCGCGAACCGCCCGGCGAGATCGCCTCGTTCATCAGGTCGTAGCAAAACACCGCGCGGCTCGAAGCGCAAACCGACGCGACCTCGCGCCAGAAAGTCGCCTGCGCATTCCAGCGCGCCGGTTCGTCCAGCGCGTCGTACCAATTCGGCATGTCAGCCGGCCGGTAGCACGCGAGCCCGGTCACATCGAGATAGATTCCGGTCTGCTCCGCGAGGCGCAGCATCCGTGCGAGCTGTTTGAATTTGGCGGAATCCGGCTTGTCCGGCGCGGCCATGAATTTCCCGAACTGCAAATGAACGCGCACGACATTCGCACCGAGCTCCTTCATCTCACGAAAATCATCGGCGAAGGTCTTCCAGTCATCGTTCCAGAAATCCTCCATCAGCCGCCCGGAATTTCCATAGTTGAATCCCCACGGATTAAACGGCTGCCGCGATTCCGCGGTGACAAAGCCGTTCGAATCAGGCGCAACGATTATTCGCTCCAGGCTTGGAGCGCGCGGCGTGGCGCAACCGGTCAAGACAACAAGAAGTGAGACCGCGATAAATTGACTGCGCATGAGTCGCACATTAAACAAAACCCGCCGGCAATAAAAGTCCGCGCTTTGCGTTCGTTCGCTATCTTCGGGAGAAAATGATGAAACGATTCTTGATCTTTGCATTCGCCGCCATTTCTTTCACCTCGTTCGCAGACCAGTTCGATGATTGGGACAAAAACCACGACGGAAAATTGTCCCGCGACGAACTCCCGCCCGGCCCGCGCCAAGTCTTCGACCGCGTTGACACCAATCACGACGGGTTCGTCTCCCGCGATGAACACGAGGCGTTTCTAAGGCGACGCCAGCAGCAGGCCGGTCAGACGCAGGCGCCGCAAAACGTCGAGGTGATTCCGAACCTTCCCTACGCGGACACGGAAAATCCAAAGCAGACGCTCGATCTGATCTTGCCGCGCGACCGCGCCGGAAAAAAACTGCCGCTGATTGTTTTCATCCACGGCGGCGCCTGGCTGGCTGGCGACAAAAAAAGCGGCTACGGAAATGTCATGCCGTTCATGCGCGACGGAAACTACGCCGGCGCGTCCGTCGAATATCGCTTCAGCCAGGAGGCGACATGGCCCGCGCAGATTTTCGACTGCAAGGCCGCGATCAGATGGCTCCGTGGCAATGCGGAAAAATATAATTTCGATCCCGATCACATCGCCGTGTGGGGCGGCAGCGCCGGTGGACATCTCGTCGCGATGCTCGGCACCAGCGGCGGCGTGAAGGATCTCGAAGGCGGCCTCGGAAAATTCACGAACGAATCCAGCCGCGTGCAGTGCGTCGTTGATTTCTTCGGCCCCGCGGATTTCGTCTCGCTCAGCAAGACCACCAACACGATCCACTTTGGAACAGCCGGCTCGCCGGAATCGAAACTGCTTGGCGGAACGCCGTCGGAAAAACCCGACGCCGCGAAATCCGCCTCGCCCGTCACCTACGCCTCATCCGACGATCCGCCCTTCCTGATCGCGCACGGCACGGCCGACAACACCGTTCCGTTCAAGCAATCCGAAACGCTGAATCAAGCCCTGCTGGACGCAAAAGTCGCAACGCTGCCGGTCTTCATCCACGTGGTGGGAGGCGGCCACGGCTTTCACAGCGACGAACTCAACCGCCGCATCGGGCAATTTTTCGACATGCACCTGCGCGGTATAAAATCCGAAATCAGCGCCGAGCCGATCAGCGTGCAGGGCCGCTGAACGTTCCGGAGCGAGACGCATCCGCCGCCGCCCGCCGGATTTTCCAATGATTGGAAACTGGCCGCGCGCCGGCTGTGCTAGCTTTTGGGGTTCGCGAAATGCGGAAATTCGGAGCTGCACAACATGGCGGAGTCACCAGTCATCAAAATTTGCGGGGCGCGGGAGCACAACCTGAAGAATGTCACGGTTGAGCTGCCGCGCAATTCGCTCACGGTCATCACCGGCCTGAGCGGTTCGGGCAAGTCGTCGCTCGCGTTCGACACGCTTTTCGCCGAGGGCCAGCGCAAATATGTCGAGAGCCTTTCGGCCTACGCGCGGCAGTTCCTTGAACAGATGCAGAAACCGGACGTGGATTACATCGAAGGCCTGTCGCCCGCGATTTCCATCGAGCAGCGCACCGCCGGCGCGAATCCGCGTTCGACGGTGGCGACGACGACGGAAATTCACGACTACCTCCGTCTGCTCTATTCCAGCATCGGCCAGCCGCACTGCCCGAAATGCGGCAAGCCGATTTCGCGGCAAAGCGCGGAGCAAATCGTCGAGCGGCTGATGAAGCTGCCGGAAGGCACGAAGCTGATGCTGCTCGCCCCGAAAGTTCAGGGACGGAAAGGCGAGCACGATGAAATTCTCGATTCGTTGCGCAAGGCCGGCTTCGTCCGCGCGCGGGTGAACGGCGAAATTTACGAACTCGAAAAAACGCCGAAGCTGGACAAGAAAAAGAAGCACACGATCGAGGTCGTTGTGGACCGTCTCGTCATCAACGAAAAAATCCGCTCGCGATTGAATGACTCGGTCGAAACTTCGCTGAAGCAGGGCGAAGGCGTTTTGCTTTCGCTCGTCGAAGAAAATGGCGCGTGGAAGGAAACGCTCTTCTCCGAAAAGAACGCCTGCTTGGATTGCGGCCTGAGCTTCGATGCGCTGACGCCGCGACATTTTTCGTTCAACAGCCCGTACGGCGCGTGTCCGACGTGCCACGGCCTCGGCACGATGCTCGTCTTCGATCCCGATCTAGTTGTGCCGAATCCGCAGTTGCCGCTGGAGGAAGCGATTCATCCGTGGCGCCGCGGCGGGCGGCGGCTGATCCTTTATTACAAGGGCCTGCTGCGCGCGGTGGCGAAGCATTTCGAAATCCCGCTCGAAACGCCGTACGGGGATTTGCCGAAATCGTTCCGTGAAATTTTGCTGAACGGGACCGGCGATCTGGAAATCGAGCTCGGCTTCTGGCGTGGCGGCGCGTGGCACAAATATCGCAAGCCGTTCGAAGGCGTGCTGCCGAATCTGATGCGCCGCTACGAATCCACCGACAGCGAATACATGAAGGACAAGCTGACCGACTACATGAGCCGGATGCCCTGCACCGGTTGCTCCGGCGCGCGATTGAAGCCGGAAATCCTCGCGGTGACCGTCGGCGACAAATCCATTCTCGATGTCACGAAGCTTTCAATCCGCCGCGCGCTCGAACATTTTTCATCGCTGCCGCTGTCGCCGCAGCACGAACAAATCTCGAAGGAAATTTTGAAAGAAGTCCGCCAGCGATTGCAGTTCATGGTCAACGTCGGCCTCGATTATCTGACGCTCGACCGCGAAAGCGGAACGCTGTCCGGCGGTGAGGCGCAGCGCATCCGGCTCGCGTCGCAAGTCGGCGTCGGGCTTGTCGGCGTTTTGTACGTGCTCGACGAGCCGAGCATCGGGCTTCATCAGCGCGACAACGAAAAACTTTTGCAAACGATGAAAGGTTTGCGCGATCTCGGAAACACCGTCGTCGTGGTCGAGCACGACGAGCAGACGATCAACGAGGCGGACTGGGTGATTGATCTCGGTCCCGCCGCGGGCCGCCACGGCGGCGAGGTGCTGCATTCCGGGCCGGTGAAGGAATTGCTCGCGTGCGAACGCTCGCTGACGGCGAAGTACATGAACCGCCAGCTTGAAATTGCCGTGCCGAAAAAGCGCGTCGCTCCGAAAAACGGCTGGCTGGAAATCGTCGGCGCGAAGGAAAATAATCTCAAAAACATCAACGCGAAAATTCCGCTCGGCCTGCTGGTCTGCATCACCGGCGTGAGTGGCAGCGGCAAAAGCACGTTGCTCGACGACATTCTTCGCAAAGCGCTTTTCCGCCATTTTTACGGCTCGAAGGAACGCCCTGGCGCGCACACGAAAATCACCAGCCTCGACAAACTCGACAAGGTGATCGTGATTGACCAGTCGCCGATCGGTCGCACGCCGCGAAGCAATCCTGCGACCTACACCGGCGCGTTTAACGAAATCCGCGACCTATTCGCGCAGCTTCCGTCATCGCGCGTCCGCGGCTATGGGCCGGGGCGTTTCAGCTTCAACGTGAAGGGCGGCCGCTGCGAAACGTGCAAGGGCGACGGGCTGATCAAAATCGAAATGCATTTCCTGCCGGATGTCTATGTGACGTGCGAGCAGTGCGGCGGCAAGCGCTACAATCACGAGACGCTCGAAGTGCGCTATCAGGGACGAAATATTTCCGAAGTGCTGAACATGACGATCGAGGACGCGCTGGAATTTTTCAAAAACGTCCCGAAGATCGCGCGGAGGTTTCAGACGCTGAACGAAGTCGGCCTCGGCTATCTCCAGCTCGGCCAGTCCGCGACGACGCTTTCCGGCGGCGAGGCGCAGCGCGTGAAACTTTCGGCGGAACTTTCGAAGCGCGACACGGGCCGCACGCTGTATCTGCTCGACGAGCCGACGACCGGCCTGCATTTCGCCGACGTTCACAAACTGCTGCAAGTCCTCGCGCGATTGCGCGACGCCGGCAACACGCTGGTGATCATCGAACACAATCTCGACGTGATCAAAACGGCCGACTACATCATTGACCTCGGCCCCGAAGGCGGCGAAAACGGCGGCCGGATTGTATCGCAAGGAACGCCCGAGCAGATCGCCGCGAGCGCGGCGTCGCACACGGGTCGCTATCTTGCGGATGTCCTGAAAGTGGCGCGAAAAAACGGATGAAGCGGAAATTTCCAATCATTGGAAAAATAGGGAAGCGGATTTTCCAATCATTGGGAATTGCGGTGGCCGTGCTTTTGCTCGCCGCGCCGGCGCGCGCCGCCGATGTGAACGATCAGCTGGAGACGGATGCGGACCTGATCGCGGGCAAGGCGGCGCTGCACGACGGCTTCTATGCGGTGGCGCAGCGGAAATTCGAGGCGTATCTCGACGCGTCATTTTTCCAGAAGTCGAAGGCGAAGGGCGCCGTGTATCTGGCGCAGGCGCTGCTTGCGCAGGGGAAGGCCGCCGAGGCGGCGAAATTTCTGGCGGAGCATCTGGCCTGGGGCGCGGGCACGCCGAGCGAGAGCGCCTTTGCGTACTGGCACGCGCGGGCGCAGTTCGAGCAGGGGCAGGCCGATGACGCGCTGAAAACGCTGCGCGATTTCGAGGCGCGGTTTCCAGGCGACAAACTCGCGCCGGCGGTGATGCGGCTGCGGGCGCATGCGTACCTGAAGGCGGCGCGGCGCGAAAAGGCGCTCGAGACGTTTGCCGAATTTTCCAAGACATTTCCGCACGACGAGGCGGCTCCCGCGAACCTGCTGGACTGGGCGGGCGCGCTGATGGAGGACCTGCGCTACCGCGACGCGGAGCCGCTGCTTCAACAGCTCGCGCGCGAATATCCCGACAGCGACGAGGCCTCGCGGGCGTCGCTGTGGCTGGGCGAATTGCTGGGCGAGCGCGGCGCGGACGACCAGGCCCGGCTGATCTTCGGCGGGCTGCTGGCGCAGACGAACCTGCCGCCGGATATCGCGGCGCGCGGATGGCTTGCCGCGGCCACGATCTACGAGCGCGGAAGCAATCTTGAGATGGCCGCCACCGCGCTGCAGCGCGGTGAGACGCTGACGACGAACACGGATGCGCGCGTCGAGGCGCGGCTGCGCCGGGCCGCCGCGCTGACGCAGCTCGGGCGCGGCGCGGAGGCCGGCAAGGTCCTCGAAGAAACGGTGCGGATTTTTCCGACGCAGCCGCGCAGCGGCGAGGCGCTGCTCGCGCTCGGTGATCTGCGGATGACCGCGCAGGACCATCAGGCGGCGCTGGAGTTCTACCAGCATTATCTGGAATCCGCGCCCGGCACCAACGGCCTGGCGCGCGCGCTGCAGGGCAAGGCCAATTCGCTCTGGAACCTCCAGCGTTTCGGCGAGGCGGCGGATGCCTACGAAAAAGCCGCCGTGGGCCAGCCGCCGGCGAAACGAGAAATGCAGCTTGCACGCGCGGCAAACGCCCGGTTTCTGGCCGGACAATTCAAGGCCGCCCACGAGGCGGCCGAAAAATTTGCCGGCGAATTTCCCGAAAGCGCGAAGCTGCCCGACATTCTTCTGCAGGCCGCCGAAGCCAGCGCAAAGCTCGGCGACGTAGCCGCGGCGGAAAACGATCTGCGCGATGCTGAGAAGAAGTTCGCCGGCACGCCGGCCGCGGAGCAGGCGATCATGCGCCGGGCAAAATTGCAGGAAGACAACGGGCGCTGGCAAAACGCCGGGCAGGTTTACGGCGACTTTCTCACGCAATATCCGCGGAGCGGACACCGGCTCGACGCGATGCTCGCGCGGGCGAACGTCCGCTACCACACCGGTGATTTCACCGCCGCGATTTCCGACTGCGACCTGATCCTGAAGGACGCGCCCGAAACGCCCGCCGCCGAGCAGGCATTTTTTCTGCGCGCGCGGTGCATCGAACTGCAGGGCGACACGACGAAGGCCGCCGAACTTGGCCAGCAATTTCTGCTGAAATTTCCCGGGTCAAAATGGGCGTCCGACGTCGCGTTCTGGCTCGGCGAGCAGACGTTCAACCGCCGCGACTACCCCGTCGCGGAAAAAATATTCGCGGACCTCGCGAAAGACTATCCGTCCAACCGGCTCGCTGCCGACGCGTGCTACTGGGCCGGCCGCGCCGCCGCCGCCGCCGATGACTACCGCCGCGCGGTTTCGTTCTACAACCAGGTTGCGAAAAACTATACGAACAGCCCGCTGCTCGCGGAGGCGCGCTTCGCGCAGGGCGACGCGCTGAGCGAGCTGGCCGAATATGCCGCCGCGATTCTCGCGTTCGACGAGGCCGCGCGCATCGCGAACGGGACGCCGCTGGCTGAAATGGCCCGCGGGCGCAAGGGCGACTGCCAGTTCACCCTCGGCACGGACAAGCCCGACCGCTATCGCGAGGCGCTCGCCTCGTTCCGGGCCGTGCTCGACAGTGCAACCGCGAACGCGGATTTGAAGCTACAGGCCGAGTTCAAGCTTGCGCGATGTCTCGAAAAAACGGGGCGGCGCGCCGATGCCAGCGAACATTATTTGAACGTCGTTTACGGCTGGATATCGCAGCGACGCCTCGGCAACTATCCCGACGCGGTCTGGTTCACGCGCGCCGCGTTCACTGCGGCGGCGATGAAAGAAGAAGACAAGCAAATCGCGGATGCGATCAAAATTTATGAACGCGTCGTCGGCGCCGGCGTTCCGGCGGGCGACGACGCGCGACAGCGCATCGAAAAACTTCGCGCCGCCGCGACCGGAGGCTGAAATCATGTTGATGGAATGGATCACCAAGGGCGGGCCGATGACGATGCTGATTCTCGTCTGCGGCCTCATCGCGGCGTGGATCGTCATGCGCAGGCTGCTCGAGCTGCACCGGGCACAGATCAAGACCGGCGATTTCTTGAAGGGCATCTTCAACGTCGTCTCGCGCGGCAACCTCGTTGAGGCCGTGAGCATTTGCGAGGAGACGCCGGGGCCCGTCGCGCAAATGGTCCGCGTGGCCGTGCTCGAACAGAAGCAGGGACGCGAGCGAGTCCAGCGCGCGATGGAGGAAGTCGCGCTGTCCGAAATTCCGCGGCTCGAGCGGCTGCTTCCGCTGCTGATGACGATCGCGCAGATCACGCCGCTGCTCGGCCTGCTGGGCACGACGCTCGGCCTGATGGACACCATGCAGACGGCCGGCATCAAGGCGCCGCTGCTGCACGCCGGCGACCTGGACGGCGGCCTGTGGGTCGCGCTCGTCTCCACGGCCTTCAGCCTCGTCGTCGCGATTCCGACCTACGCGGCGCACAACCTCCTCGTCAGCCGCATCGAATCCGTCGTGCTCGATATGGAGCGGGCCTTCGGCGAAATCCTGCTTTTCCTCTCGCGGCTTGAGCAGGAGGAGAAATGAGCAACGGCCAGGCCGCGATGCCGACCCACGAGCGCCTGATGTTTCTGCGCTCGCGGCTGGCGTGCAAGCGGCCGCGGCGCACGACGCTGTTCGTGGTGCCGTGGATCAACGTCGCGCTGCTGCTCTTTGCGTTTCACTTTGTGCAATCGCAACGGCTGCTGTCGCCGGGGCTGAACCTGTCGCTGCCTGTCGCGTCGTTCACCGGTGGCGCGCCCGCCGGCTGCGATGTCGTCACCGTGCTGCGCAGCGGCATGATCTTTTTTCACGACGAGCGCATCCCGGTGGAAAATCTCGCGCCCGCATTCCGGCAGACGCCGGCCACCGCGGCACGCGACACGCTGCTGGTCGAGGCCGACGGCGATGTCACCCACGCGCTGCTGACGACCGTCTATTCCGCCGCCCTGACGGCCGGCTACACCAACGTCGTGCTCGCCACGCGCCTCCCCGATTCCACCGGCCCGGCGTCGCGCTCCCGATGAACCCGCGCTGCGCGTTGACGGGCGCGCCGGCAAACGCCTCATCGGACTTTTCAATGATTGGAAAGTTGCGGGATCGATCTTTTCCAATGATTGGAAACTTCCGTTCCGGGTAAGTTAGAGTTTATTCCGACGCAAGATTTGGGCATGGTGCGCGGTTGCCTCGGAAAAAATACGTGCAGATGCGTTCTCAAATCCAATGGCTGTTTGCCACTTTCGCCATGGCGGCCCTTGCGTCCTGTTCCGTGCGGGCCGCCGCGCCGCTGACGAATCTATTTTCGTTCGCCGGCGGCACGAACGGTGCCTCGCCGCAGGGCCGCC
Source organism: uncultured bacterium (assembly GCA_903906425.1). Lineage (GTDB taxonomy): Bacteria > Verrucomicrobiota > Kiritimatiellia > CAIVKH01 > CAIVKH01 > CAIVKH01. The sequence goes on along the minus strand of CAIVKH010000002.1, from coordinate 49,248 downwards.
TGTTTGCCGGCCTCGACGGAAATTTCTACGGCGTGACCTCCACCAACGGCACGAACGGCGGCGGCACGGTTTTTCGCATCGCGCCGTCAGGCGTGCTCACGACACTTTTCAGTTTCGCCAGCAGCGGCGCGGACGGGCGGGGCTTCAATCCGCAGGGCGGTTTGTTCCAGGCGGCCGACAGCAATTTCTACGGCACCGCTTCGTCGGGCGGCACGAATGCCGCCGGCACGATTTTCAAGATCACCACAAACGGTTCGTTCACCGTGCTGCGCAGCCTGGCCGCGACAAACGGAACGTCGCCGCGCGCCGCGCTGATGCAGGGACTCGACGGCAGCCTTTACGGAACCATGTCAACCGGCGGCGTGAATTCGGGCGGCACGATTTTCAGAACGACGACCGCCGGCATCCTCACGTTGCTGCGCCCGCTTACCACGACGAACGACGGCTGGATCCCCATTGGCGGCCTCGTCCAAAATTCCGCCGACTCAAACTTCTTCGGCACGACCTCCAGCGGCGGCACGAACAATCTCGGCACGGTCTTCGCGATCTCGCCGACCGGAAATTTTTCCACGATCTGTAAATTCATCGGCGGGACCAACGGCGCGAATCCGCAGTCAACGCCCGTGCTCGGCGGCGACGGATTTCTTTATGGCTCCACCGAGCTCGGAGGAACCGCCGCCAGCGGCACCGTCTTCAAGATCGCCACCAATGGGACGCTTGCCTGGCAACGTGCGCTCAACGGCGCGGGCGACGGCGGCCTTCCCGGCGAAGGCCTGATCGCGGGGCGCGATGGTTTTTTCTACGGCACCACTGCCGCCGGCGGCACAAATCTCGGTGGCACAATTTTTCGCATCGCCACCAACGCGGCGCTCGTCACGCTTTGTTCGTTCAATCCCACGACTAACGGAGCAGGTCCTCACGGCATCGCGTTCGGCGCCGATGGAAATATTTACGGCACGACATCGGGAACGAATGCGAACATCTTCCGGCTCTCCGGCTTCGCGCCGTTCGTCATTGTTCCGCCGCCGGACCTTGCCCTTGCCGTCAGCACGACCGGTCGCGTCGCCGTCACGGCCGGCGGTTCCACGCCGCTTTCCTACCAGTGGCAGAAAGGCGGCACGAATCTCAGCGACGGCGGCAGCGTTTCCGATTCGACGACAAATCCGCTGGTGCTGAGTCTCGTCACGGCGAATGACGCCGGCAGCTACCGGGTCGTCATCACGAACATCTACGGCAGCGTCACCAGCGTCGCGGCCACCGTGCAAGTCGGCTACAACCCGGTGATCACAGACCAGCCGCAATCGCTGATCGTGACGAGCGGAACCCCGGCGGTTTTCAGCACCGCCGCGACCGGCTCGGTGCCGCTGATCTATCAGTGGCAGAAGGGGGGCATCAACCTGACAAACGGCGGAACGCTTTCTGGAATTTCCTCAAACATCCTGACAATCAGTTCGACCACGACAACCGACGCGGGAAATTATCGCGTCATCATCACGAACATTTTCGGCATCGCAACCAGCAGCGTCGCGACGCTGACCGTTGCGGTTGTGCCCGCCATCATCATCCCGCCGCAATCGCAGGTTGTGACGAACGGCTGGCCGGCCCGTTTGAATGTTGGGGCAACAGGAACCTCGCCGCTCTACTACCAGTGGCGCAAGAACGGCGCGAACATGACGAATGGCGGCACGATTTCCGGTGTCACCTCCACGAATTTGCTCTTCTCCCCCGTCTCGACCAATGACACGGCAAACTATGACGTGGTTGTGACGAATATTTACAACGCGACAACCAGCAGCATCGCCACGCTGACCGTTGCACTTGATACAAACAGGCCAGTTGTCGCTCGCGTGTTCAACATCGGTCCCACGAACGTGCAACTGGTCTTCTCTGAGCCGCTCTACGTTTCGAATGCGACAAATTCGGCGAACTATTCATTCACAAACGGAGGAATTATTGTCAGCGCGTGTTCGGTCAATTCGAGCAGCACCACCGTGACGCTGACGACCTCACCGCTGAATTATGGCAGCAATTACTGCATCGCATTGACCAACATTTTCGATGCCGCGACACCTTCAAATTCGCTCGCAAGTCCTCTCGTGAGTTTCGTTGCGCTGCCGTACACGCCGGCGGAAATCGGAAATCCCGCCATCACCTCGGCGGTGACGTTCGTCAGCAGCAACGGATTTGATGTGACGGCGGCGGGCAGCGACATCCGCGACATGTCCGACCAATTCAGCCTGTGGTGGCAACAAGTCACCGGTGATTTCGATGTGAAGGTTCGCGTCGCGTCGCTCGGTCTCGTGGATGCCTGGAGTCGTGCGGGCCTGATGGCGCGTGCGGATTTGCAGACTAACAGCGCCTTTGCCGCGTCTTTTGCCACACCGACAATTGCGGGCTGTTATTTCGAATATCGCGCGACGAACAACTCGACGGCGGTGATGAGCGGTTCGGCGCCAGTGAATTATCCGAATACATGGCTGCGGTTGCAGCGCGCGACGAACACGTTCTACAGCTATGCCAGCATGGATGGAGCGAACTGGCAGTTCATGGGCAGCGTCGCCATCACGTCCATGCCTGCGGCGTGTTATCTCGGCATCGCCGTTTCGAGCCATCAGACGAATCTCACAACAACCGTGCAATTTCGCGACTTCACAGACGCGACGGGATCAGGACTGGGGACGTTCGTTCAGAAATACGAGCCGCTTGGACCGTCGTCGCGCCGCTGCGGACTGGCCATTTCCGAAATCATGTATGCCCCAAAACCGCGTGTTGACGGAAAGAATTTGGAGTTTGTCGAAATCTTCAACTCGCAATCCATCGCCGAAGACATGAGCGGCTATCGTCTTTCCGGCGGGATCAGCTACACCTTCGCGACTGGAACTGTGCTCGCTGCAGGCGCGTTTCTTGTCGTCGCAAAAGTCCCGGCAGATATCATTGCGGTGTACGGTTTGACAAGCAACTTGTTCGGGCCGTACACGGGATCACTGTCTGATAACGGCGACACAATCCGCCTGCGAAATGAACTCGATGCGGTTTATCTCGATGTGACGTACAACAATAAATTGCCCTGGCCTGTGGCGTCGGCGGGCGCAGGCCATTCGCTTGTGCTGGCCCGGGCATCGTATGGCGAGGCCGATCCGCGAGCATGGGCAGCGAGCGACACGATCGGCGGTTCGCCCGGCGCATGGAATCCCGTGACGACTGATCCGCTGGACGGTGTTGTCATCAACGAATATCTCGCTCACACGGACCCGCCGCTGAACGACTACATCGAGTTGTACAATCACAGCAACTCGCCGAAGGATTTGTCGGGTGCGTGGCTGTCGAACAATGCCTTGACCAATAAATTCAGGATTCCCGACGGCACGATCATTCCGGCGCGCGGATTCGTTTGTTATATTGATACTCAGCTCGGTTTCCGGCTCAACAAGGATGGCGACCAGATTTTCCTCGTGAATTCCAATCAGACGCGCGTGATTGACGCAGTCAATTTCGAGGGTCAGGAAAATCCCGTTTCGAGCGGACGCATACCGGACGGCGGACCGGATTTCTACCGTCTTGCGGCGCTCACGCCGGGAACGAATAACGGCGCGATCCGGCAGGAATCTGTTGTCATCAATGAACTGATGTATGCGCCGATTTCGGGCGACGATAATGATCAGTACGTCGAATTGTACAATCGCGCCTCCAGCAACATTGATCTCAGCGGGTGGTCTTTCACCAGTGGAATTACATTCACGATCCCGACCAACACGACTATTCCATCTCATGGATATCTTGTCATTGCGGCGAACGCGGCACATCTGCGGTCGAATTATGCCAATCTGGGCACAGCAAATTGCATCGGTGACTGGCAAGGGAAATTGGGTCACAGCGGCGACCGCATCGCTTTCGGTTTGCCGCACACCAGCATCGTGACAAACGGAACGGTCGTCGGGCCGTACACATTTTATATTCCCGTTACCGAGGTGACCTACGAAAAAGGCGGCCGATGGGGCGACTGGTCGGATGCCGGCGGAAGCAGTCTGGAGTTGATTGATCCCGACGCCAATACGCGTCTGCCGGACAACTGGGCCGACAGCGATGAAAGCAACAAGACCTCGCAGTGGGTCATCGTAAATTGCACACAGAATCTCGGTGAAACAGTCGGCTCGCCCATCAACGACAATTTGCATGTCTATCTGCTCGGCATGGGCGAATGTCTCGTGGATGACGTGGAGGTGGTGACGACCAACAGCATCACGAATCTTGTCGTAAATGGAAGCTTCGAGTCCGGCATTACCGGCTGGACACCGCAGGGCGCGTTCGACCAGTCAACCGTTGAAGCCGGCGGCTACACGGGTGCGCAATGCCTGCATGTTCGCGGTTCGACACGCGGCGACGTGGGTGCAAACCGGATTCGCTCGCCAAGTTTCACACCGATGACAAACGGTGCCGTGACATTTCGCTGCAAAGCAAAATGGGTGCGCGGCTGGCCAGAACTGCTCCTTCGCCTTCACGGGGGCAGCATGGAAGTTCCGATTTATTTGCCTCCGCCTTCAAATCTAGGTTCGCCGGGTCTGCCGAACAGCCGTTATGTCACAAACGCGGGGCCGGCGATTTTCAACGTCAAGTTTTCGCCGGTCTTCCCCGCGATGAATCAAGCCGTCGTCGTCACGGCGCAGACGGATGATCCCGAAGGCGTCACGAACCTCACGCTGAATTACCGCATTGATCCTTCCGCGACGTATTCAATCGTGACGATGACAGATGATGGAACGGGCGCAGATGGAATTGCCGGCGACGGCGTGTTCAGCGCGACAATTCCGGGCCAGTCCACCACGAATGTCATCGCATTCTTTGTGCGCGGCGTGGATAGCCTCGGCGCGAGCAACAATTTTCCACGGGTTCTTTTCCCGCAGGCCGTGAATCCGCCGCGCATGTTTCCAAGCGATGCTTTGTCGCATGAGTGTCTGGTTCGATGGGGCGAAATGCAGATGTCTGGCAGCTTCGCGACGTATCACATGTGGATGACGAAGGCGAATCACGACCGCTGGACGAACCGCGCCGCGTTGAACAACGCTGCAGTGGACGGAACGTTCGTGTATAACAATTATCGCGTCGTCATGAACGCAGGCATGATGTTCTCTGGAAGTCCGTATCACGCGGGCCAGATGACCTCGGGCCCCGACGGCGGAAATCGATGCGATTACATTTGCAACATGCCGGTGGACGATCTCGTGCTCGGCGAGAGCGGTTTTATATTCGCGCTGCCCGGCAACGGAAGCGGCGGTGACAGCAATGATCACAGCTCGATGGCCGAGCAAATGTCCTTTCAAGTTTTCCGCAAGCTCGGACTGACTGCCAATTATCGCCGTTATATGCATGTTTTCTTCAATGGCTCACAACGCAGCACCATCACCGGTGTGACGGGGTCTTTTATTTATGAGGACCCGCAGCAACCCAACGGCGAATTTCTCAATGAATGGTTCTTCAGCAGCCCCTCCGGCCAGTTGCATAAAATCGAAGACTGGTTCGAGTTCAATGACGCGGCCACGGGCTTCAGCAACAACGATGCGGACATGCAGCGACGTATTATTCCCGGGACAACGAGTATCAATCCGGCGCCGTATCGCTTCATGTGGCGGTTGCGCAGCGTCAACCCCGGGGAGTCGGCAAGCGATTACACAAATTTCTACAAGATGGTCAATGTCGTCGCCCCGACCATCAACAACAGCACCGATCCGTTCAACTATCCGCTCGTGAATAACGTCTGCGATGTCGAACAGTGGTTTCGCGAGTTCGCCTGCGAGCGCATGGTCGGCAACTACGATTCGTACGGATGGAATCGCGGGAAAAATAATTTCCTTTATTTTGTTCCCGGTGGCCGCGCCACGATCCTGACGTGGGACGTTGACTGGACAATGGGCCTCTCCGGTGGCCAGCCGCCAAACGCTTCGATTTATGGTTCGAACGATCAGCGCATAACGGCGGCGCAAAAATCTGCGCCCGTGCTCCGTCACTACATGCAGGCATTTCGCGATATCCTCGACGGCCCGTGGCGCGCGGGTTATCTGGATGGTCTCATGGATGAGCGCGCCGCCGCTTTGACGGCCAACGGCGTGAATTACAAGGTCGCCGACATCAACACGCAGAAGTGGTACATCATTCAACGGCGCGCCTATATCGAATCGCAGGTCGCGACAATCCAGACCAATTTCGCAATTATCAATCCGACGAATTCAATTCTGGCGAACAACTATCTCGTTCTCACCGGCTATGCGCCAATTGAGCTTTCGACGCTCACGATCAATGGCCAGACGCAGCAGATCACATGGGTGACGTCGAACAAATGGAGCGCCTCCGTCGCTCTCGTGTCCGGTTCGAATACGCTTAATTTTGCGGGCTATGACCGCCACGGAACTGCGCTGACAAATTCCATCGCGAGCATGAATTACTTCGTCACGTCAACCAACGACCCGCCCGCCGGCGAGGTCGTCTTCAACGAAATTCTCGCCAGTCCGCTCGTCACCGATTCGGGGTTCGTTGAATTGTTCAACACCAGCTCGAACACCGCGTTCGACATGAGCGGATGGGATGTGAGCGGCATTGGCTACACCTTCCCATCCGGCAGCGTCATCGGTCCGAATGGCTATCTTCTCCTCGCGAAAGATCGCATTGCCTACGCGTCCGCATTCGGCACAAATACGGTGCCATTTAATGTCTTCAGCGGAAACATCAGTTCGAATGGCGAGACGCTTTCGCTGACGATTCCGGGGCCATCAGCCACGACAATTGTCAGCCGCGTCCGCTATGAAACCGTTTCGCCCTGGCCCGTCATCACCAACGGCGCGTCGCTGCAACTGATTGACGCGACCAACGACATCAGCCGTGTTTCCAACTGGGACGCGGGCCGCACGAACTCGCCGGTGCAATCGCAGCCGCAGCCGCAATGGGTCTATTTCGCCGCCACCGGCACGTTCAGCAGCACGACCCTCTACATCTATTTGCAGACGGCCGGCGACATCTACGTTGACGACATGCGCTGCGTCACCGGCTCGATTGACAGCGGAACAAGCTATGTCACGAACGGCGATTTCGAATCCGCGCTGTCGGGTCCATGGAGTTTCGCCGGCGGTAACTTCACTGGATCGGCCATCAGCACGAACTTCAGGCACGCCGGTGGCGCCAGCTTGCATGTCGTCGCCACGGCCGGCGGCACGGGCAGCGGCAACGCGATCCTGGAAACGCTCGCGTCGTCGTGGAGCGGCTCGACGGTCATCAGCTTCTGGTATCTGCAAAACACCAACGGCGGGCCGATCACCGTCCGGCTTTCGGGCAACGGCACAGTCGCAACGGCGAATCCAAACATGCCCGCTTCATCGAATACAGTCTATGTCGGCGGCTATCAAACCCCCGGTACGACGAATGCAAGTCGCACCTCGCTGCCCGTCTATCCGTCGCTGTGGCTCAACGAAGTTCAGGCCAGTAATATTTCCGTTTCCGTTGACAACGCGGGGGAACATGAGCCGTGGGTTGAGTTGTTCAATACCGGAACGGGAACGGTCAGCCTTGCCGGATTGTATCTGAGTGACAACTACACGAATCTCACGCAGTGGGCATTCCCGACCAACGCGACAATGTCCTCGAATTCCTTCCGCATTGTGTGGTGCGATGGACAGACGAACCAGACAACGACCAACGCGTTGCACTCAAATTTCCGAATCCCGCCCGGGGCGGGCCGCGTCGCGCTCTCACGCATGATCACCGGCACCCCGCAGATCGTGGATTATCTGAACTACACAAATCTGCCCGACAACTGGAGCTACGGCGACATTCCCGACGGCCAGCCGTTCTACCGCCGCCTGATGTATGTCGCGACGCCCGCCGCAACGAACAACGGCGCGGCGCTGCCTGCAACCGTTGCCATCAACGAATGGATGGCCGACAACAAGAGCACGATCACCAACCCGGTCAACGGAAAGAAGGACGACTGGTTCGAACTCTACAATTTCGGACCGACCAACGTTGATCTTGGCGGCTTCTATCTCACCGACAACTTTGCCGCCCCGGATCAATTCATGATCCCGACGAACACCATCCTCGCCGCGTATGGTTTCCTGCTTGTCTGGGCCGATGGCACCACCAACCAGAACGGCGGAGACTTGCACGTTCCCTTCAACCTCGCGAAAGGCGGCGAAGAAATCGGGCTCTATTCGCCGTCCAAAATTGCAGTGGACACCGTGACCTTCGGAGCGCAGCAGACGGACGTCTCGCAGGGCCGGTGGACCGACGGCGATCCGCACATTTACACGATGGCGGTCCCCACGCCGCGCACCAACAATATCGTTTCGACGAACAACGCGCCGCCGGTCTTCACGAATTCGCCGCCCTGGCACGCCGATGAAATGACAGACTTTGTCATCGTTGATTCCGCCGCCGACACCGACGCGCCGCCGCAGCGAATTGTCTATGCGATGAGCGGCGCGCCGCCCGGCGCGGCGCTCGACACCAACAGCGGAACTTTTGCGTGGTCGCCCGCCGAGGCCGACGGACCCGGCACGAATATCTTCATCATCACCGCAACCGACAACGGCTGGCCGCCCCGCACGGCGACACAGCTGGTCACGTTGATTGTCGGCGAGGTCAATCGCGCGCCGCAGCCCGGCGTCGCGCCGGTGCTGGCAACATATCCGGGCAGCATCAGCAGCGTGCTGCTGCCCGCGGGCGATCCGGACATTCCGGCGAACACGCTGGTGTTTTCGCTCGACGCCGGCGCGCCCGCCGGGGCCGGCGTGGAACCCGCCAGCGGCCTTGTCACCTGGCAGCCGTCCTATGCCGACGCGGACAGCGTCGTCACCGTGCGCGTCGTCATCGCCGACAACGGCGTGCCGCCGCTGAGTGCGACAGGCGCGGCGATCTTCGCCGTCGGGCCGGTGACGAACCTCTTCGACACCACCATCGGCGGCGAGGCGCAGATCATCTGGAACGCCCAGTCCGGCGCAAACTACCGGGTCGAATTCTCCGACGACCTGGCCGCATCGCTCTGGCGGCTGCTCACCAACCAGGCCGCGACGAACAGTGGCCCGGTCACGCTGCCCGATCCCGCCGCGACCAACGCCCTCCGGTTCTATCGCGTCCTCTGGAGTCCGTAGCGCTTTTCACTGCAAAGCGAACCCGCCGCCGGCTCCGGGTTCTTCCAATGATTGGAAATTGCGGCTGCGCCAGTTTCCAATCATTGGAAACTTCGCATCGTGGAAAATTCGCCCGCGTCGCGCGGCGCGTCAGGATTTCAGGCCTTCGCGTTCGAGCAGCGCGTTGAGGTCCGGCTCGCGGCCCATGAAATCGCGGAAGAGTTTTCCCGGAAGTTCGGAATTTCCGCGCGAAAGAATTTTCTTCCGGAATTCGCGGCCGGTCGCCGGGTTCAAAACGCCCTCGCGCAGGAAGCGAGTGAACGCGTCGGCTTCGAGCACCTCGGCCCACTTGTAGGAATAGTAGCCGCCCGCGTAGCCGGTCGGGTCGCCGAAGATGTGCGTGAAGCTGGGCGTGCGCGCCGGCGCGGGCGTGGCCAGCGGCGTGAGATAATCGGCCAGCCGCCTGCGCCAGTGCTCGTCGAGGTCCATGCCGCGAACTTCGTCGAGCTTGATGTGCAGATCGAGGTCGCACTTGCCGTAGCAGAGTTGGCCCATCATCGCCGAGGCGGCGCGATAGTTGCGGGCGAGGAGCATTTTTTCGAGCAGGTCGGCGGGAATCGGCGCGCCGGTCTCGTAGTGCCGCGCGAAAAGATCGAGCGATTCCTTCTGCCAGCACCAGTTCTCCATGATCTGCGACGGCAGCTCGACGAAGTCCCACGCGACGCGCGCGCCGGCCAGCGATTCGATCTCGACCTCGCTGAGCAGGTGGTGAAGCAGGTGGCCGAACTCGTGGAAGACGGTCGTCGCCTCGTCATGCGTCAGCAGCGACGGTTTTCCACCGGCGGGCGGCGTGAGATTGCCGCACATCAGGCCGAGGTGCGGCTTCCACGAGCCGTCGGGCCGCGGTCCGCCGGTGTGGAAGAAATTCATCCACGCGCCGCTGCGCTTCGATTCGCGCGGGTGCCAGTCGCAATAAAACGCGCCGAGCTTTCGCGCGCCGTCGAAGATTTCGTAGAATTTCATCTCCGGATGCCAGAGCTCGACGCCGGTGCGTTCGCGGATCTCGATGCCGAAAAGTTTTTCGGCAATCTGGAACATCCCGCGGATCACGCCGGTCATCGGCAGGTAGGGCCGCAGCAATTCGGAATCGAAATCGTAAAGTTCCTTCCGCTGCTTTTCGGCCCAGAACGCGAGCTCCCACGGGTTGAGTCTGGCTGGGAGCGGCGACGTCCCGTCGCCGTTTGAAATCGGGCGGCGGGACGCCGCCCCTCCCGGTGTTTTCGCCCTGTAGTATTCCAGCTCGGCGACTTCGCGCAGGAAGAAATCGCGCGTACGGTCGTGCAGGTCCTCGACGAACTTCAGCGCCGCGCCGCCGGACTTGGCCATGCGGCGGTTCGTCGTCAGGTCGGCGAAATCCTTGAAGCCGAGCAGCCGCGCCTTTTCGTTTCGCAGCTCCAGGATTTTCCAGACCAGCTCGCGGTTTTCGTGCGGCGCCTTGCGCGCAACGTCCACGCTGGCCTGCCAGAATTCGCGGCGCAATTCCTCGTTTTCGGCGAACTGCAAAACCGGGAGCAGCGACGGCGCGTGCAGCGTGAAACGCCACGCGGGCTTCTCGTCGCTGCCGATTTTCTTCTTACGCGCCTGTTCGCGCGCGAGCCGGCGGGCGGAGTCCGGCAGGCCGGCCAGGAGCGTTTCGTCGGTGATGATTTTTTCCCAGGCGTTGGTCGCATCGAGGACATTCTCGGCGAACTTTTGCGTGGTCTGCGCGAGCTCGGCGTTGAGCGCCTCGAGGCGTTTCTTCTTGTCGTCCGGCAGATCGGCGCCGCTCTCGTGGAAGTCGGCGACGGTTTCGTCGAGGAAGCGGCGGCGGACGCCGGCCAGCGCCTTCGCCTCCGCCGTTTCGCCGTAGGCCTTGATCACCGCCCACAACTTCGGCTCGAGGTAGAGCGTCGTGAAGAAGGCGGAGACCTGCGGCAGCATCGCGTTGTGCGCCTTGCGCAGCTCCGGCGAGTTATTCACCGCGTCGAGATGCTGGACGCAGCCCCACGCCAGCCCCAGCTCGCGCGTGGCCGACTCGAAGCCGAGCAGGACGTTTTCAAACGTCAGCGCATCGCCACGCAGATCGCAGAGCCGGTCCAGGTTTTCGCGCGCGCGCTTCAGCGCCAGCGTAATGTCCGGCTCGACGCGGTCCGGCGTCAGCTGGCTCCACTTGATTTCGAACGACAGATCGAGAAACGGATTTTGCATTTTGACTTCCAATCATTGGAAAATTTCGCCACCGCAACTTTCCAATGATCGGAAGTTTTGTCACGCGGGATCTGGCGGCGCCGCGCGCGGCTTGAATTGGCGGGGCCGGCTGGGTACTGTTTGAAGTGATGAACAAACAGCTCATTGGGATTCTCGTGGCCGTCGTCGCGCTGGTGATTTTCGTGTGGCGCGTGGCGAGTCATCCCGAATATGACACGCGCAGCCTCGCGAAGATCGAATATCATCTCAAATGCACGGAGTGCGGCGCGGCCAGCGTCTACACAACGGAGCAGCTGCAGCGCTTCGTCCGCAAGGGACAGATCGTCGAGGTTCCGATGCAGGTGCGCCGCTTCCCCTGTTCCAAGTGCGGCAAGATCGCGGCCCTTTGTTATCCTGGAGTGACTGATGCTCAACCACCGCCCCCATAGGCTTCAGGCCTTCACGCTCATCGAGCTGCTCGCGGTCGTCGCGGTCATCCTCCTGTTGCTTTCCTTTCTGATGCCCGCACTCAACGCGGGCCGGCAGCGCGCCGAATTCATCAAGTGCGTCAGCAATCTCCGCCAGCTCGGCAGCGCGGCCCTTCTGTATGCGTCCGACGAGAAGACGGGCGACTGGCCCGGCTGCTGGGACTGGATTGATTCGGAAGGCGGCGGCTACACTGTCGGAGGCTACTGGATCGAGTGGGGCCGTCCGGATGCCGTTGATCGCGGAACGATGATCCACTATGTCGGCGATTCGCGCACCTCCGTTTTCCTCTGCCCGACCTTCGCCAAGGTTTGCCTGAACAACCCCGGCCTGCCGACGCTGGTGCCCTACGCCAGCTACGACGAGTGCGAATACATCCGCGGCACCAACGGCGGAACTTGGGAGACGAGCTTTCTGGATAAGACGAAGGGGTATTCCATTCACAGAAACATGCTCGTGAAACCGTCCAAGGAAGGCATCTTTTGCGAAGAGGATCCCTGGAAGAATGATCCGTACGCAGGCTTGACATCTTGGATGAACAACTTCTGCTTCGGCGCGGCCACCTTCGACAACCTGCCGCAGGGGCCTGGTGGCTCTACCCGCGATGCACTCGGCAGCTTTCATCTGCCACCCAACGGCGACCTCACGGAAGGTTACGGCAACGTCTGGTGCGCCGACGGCCACGTGCAGAAAGCCCACCCCCGCGAATCGAAAGACTGGATGACGCCCTACTTCGTCAAGCGCGAGTGGTCCGTGGCAAAGGCCAACACGCTCTATCCGTAGCGCGCGCCCCCTCTTTTTCCAATCATTGGAAAACTGCGGGACCCTGAATTTCCAATCATTGGAAGTTTTACTCCTTGGCGCTGGCGCGCGCTCAATGGGACGCTCACGAGTCCGGTCCAATTGTCATTTTGGGGTCCATTTGCCCTAAAAATGACGTATTTGCGCGAAATTCGGAGGACTTGGCCACAATACGGTCCGACGGGGTCGCGCCGCAGTCCGACACTATTTCGATCCGGTCGGACTTCCTTCCGGCCCAGTCCGACAATTTCACATTCCCGTCAGACTTCTTCGCGGCAAAGTCGGACTTTGTCCCGGCGCAGTCCGCGACGACGGAATCTTGTCGGACTTTTTCCTGATCCGGTCGGACTTGGTTGGAATCCCGTCAGACTTTATCGCGACGCAGTCGGACTTTGCCGCAACCCAGTCCGCCCGGTTTCACGCGCCGTCGAATTCGCGGAGGGCCTCGAACATCGCCAGGATATTCTCCGGCGGGACTTCGGGCAGGATGTTGTGGACGGTGTTGAAAACAAAGCCGCCGCCGGGCGCGAAAATCTTCAGGCGCTCGGTGACGTGCTTTTTCACGTCCGCCGGGGTGGCGCGGTTGAGCACCGCGCGCGTGTCGCAGCCGCCGCCCCAGAAGGTGATGTCGCGGCCGAATTCCCTCTTGAGGCGCACGGGGTCCATGTCGCGGCAACTGGTCTGGACGGGGTTGAGCACTTCGAAGCCGGCGCCGATCAGATCGGGGAGGAGTTCGTAGATGGAGCCGCAGGAGTGAAGATAGGGGCGCATCCGGCTGTGCTTTTTGACGAAGGCGCACAGCTGCGCGTGGCGCGGCTTGAAAAGCGTCCGGTAGGTTTCGGGGCGCATGAACGGGCCGTTGTCCATGCCGAGGTCGTCGCCGAAGCGGCAGATGTCGGCGATGTCGCCGACGGCCGCGCAAAGTTTTTCCAGGAAGGCCAGGTGGCGCTCCATCAGCGCGTCGAGCAGCCGCGCGACGTTGGCTTCGTCCTCGATGAGGTCGGCCAGAAAATTGTCAATGCGGCGCAGAAAAGTTCCCCATTCGAAAAGATTGCAGCCGGCCCCGATCATGAGCGCGCGGTCGCTGCGTTCGCGCAGGGCGAGGGCGCGGGCGCGCAACTGCGTCCAGAAATCCGGCTCGGCGATGTGGTCGTAGGGGCTGCAGGTGAGCGCGGCCCAGAGGACCTTGCCCATCGCGTCACCGAGGCCGCTGTAATCGGCGGGATAGCCGTCGAGGTACGGGAAGAAGGTCTGGTCGAAGAACGTTCCGCCCGCGGGCATCCGCGCGATTTCGGTTCCGTCTTTCATCACCGCGGTGAACGAGCCGTCGTCGTTGCGGCGCGGATGGAACCAGGCGGGATATTTGGCGGGGCTGCCGTCGGCCAGCGCGGTGTCGTGCCAGTCGGCGGGCCGGTCGTTGAAGGCGCGGCCGATGTCGAGCACGTCGATGCGGAACAGATCGAGAAACTGTTCGTCGGGCTGCGCGAGCTGCTGGACGACGTCATAGACGAGCGTGGGCAGGCGGCCGCGGCCGGTTTTGTTTTTCAATGTCGTGTAGGCGATGGCCGAGATGCCGGAGCTGGGCGTCGAGCCGAGGTCCACCGGGACGCGGTCGGGCTGGCGGTGGTCAATGGCGGCAAGAACTCGTTCTCTGGAAGTCATGGCTTTCCCCTTCGTGAAAATTACCGGGTTGCCTTGTGGGAAAAAATGCCCCAGATTGCAACGCAAATTGGAGATTCAGCCGTGCCACAACTCATCCAGAAACATGCCGACGGAACCAGCGTGAAGCAGTGGGACCTCAAGGGCAAGACGCTCGTCGTCGGCCGCGGCGAGCAGGCCGACGCGCAGGTCAACGACGAGCTGATGTCGCGCCGCCACTTCGAGATCGTCGAAAAGAACGGCAGCTATATTCTCCGGGACCTGCAATCGCGCAATGGCACGACCATCAACGGCCACACCATTGAGGGCGAGAAGACCGTCGGCTCCGGCGACACGATTTGCGCGGGCGAAACCATGTTCGTCTTCGCCGACGGCCTGAACACCGTCATCGGCCAGCTTGCGCGGCAGAACCAGAGCTACAGCTCGTTCGTCCGGAAACTTTGACCGCCGCCCGCCGCACCGGCCCGGCGGCCGCCCGCGGGGCGATGCCGTAATTTTCCAATGATTGGAAATTTGCCCCGCGAGAGTTTCCAATCATTGGAGAAAATCTTTGCACAGAAGTGTCGAAAGGATGTTCATGAAAAAAATCTCTGCGAAAAATTGTATCGTCGTGTGCGCCGTGCTGGCGCTGGCCGTTCCGGCCGCCCTGCGGGCGGCGGACCCGAAACCGGCGGGCGTATTTTCCGACCACGCCGTTTTGCAGCGCGACATGGCCGTACCGGTTTGGGGCACCGCCGATGCCGGCGCGGAAATCATCGTCGAGTTTGCCGGCCAGAAGAAAACTGCGAAGGCCGACGCGGGCGGTAAATGGAGCGTCAAACTTGATCCGATGTCCGCGAGCGCGGAGCCGCGCGATCTGAAAATTTGCGACGCGAAGAATCCCGCCGGCGCCGTCGTGCTCAAGGACATCCTCGTCGGCGAGGTCTGGGTCGGCAGCGGGCAGTCGAACATGGACATGGGCTCGCGGCTTTACACGAACAACGATCCGCATCTTTCCGAAAATGTGAACGGGACGTATCCGCTGCTGCGGTTGCATCGCAAGGGCGCTGGCGAAAAATGGACGGAGGCGAAGCCGGAAAATAATCGCGAAATGAGCGCGATGCTTTTTTCGTTCGGGATGCCGCTGCAAAAGCAGCTCGGCGTGCCGGTCGGCCTGATGGTCGGCGCGGTCGGCGGAACGCCGTCGGGAAACTGGCTCAGCGAGGAAATGTATCGCGCCGACGCGGCGTGCGCGGCGGTGGCGAAGAAATTTGCGGCGACCTACGACCTGCCAAAGGAAATGGCAAAATACGAGACGGAGAAGAAGAAATACGACGAGGAATTTGCGAAGTGGAAGCCGCTCGCGGACGCTGCGAAGAAGGAAGGCAAACAAGCGCCCGCGGCGCCCCGCGCGCCCAACCGGCCCGCGCCCGCCGGCGAGTGCGATCGCGGCAAGGTCGGGAACCTGTTCGAATCGTTCATCCGCCCGTACGTCGGCTACGGAATCCGCGGCGTGCTGTGGGATCAGGGCGAAAGCGGCACCGCGATTGTCGGCGTTGATCAAGTCACGCTGATGGCCGCGCTGATCCGCGGCTGGCGCAAAGATTGGGGCCAGGGCGATTTTCCATTCCTCTATGTCCAGAAGCCGAGCGGCGGCGGGCCGGCGTGGGACTACGCGAATCCGGTCACGGAAAAGGCCAACAAGTTCAGCGAGCTGCCGAAGGCCCTGCCTCCGCCCGACACCGGCAGCTACAGCCATGCGACTTACCTCAAGCTCATGAAAAACCCGAACACGTTCATGGTCACGAGCACCGACCTCGGCCCCGGCACGCATCCGGTGAACAAATCCGGCTACGGCGTGCGCGGCGCGCTGGTCGCGATGAACGCGGTCTATGGCGGCAAGGCCGAATACTACGGCCCGATGTACGCCTCGCACGAAATCAAGGGCGACAAAGTCGTCATCAAATTCAGCCACGCCGGCCAGGGCCTCGCGTTCAAGAACGGCGACAAGCTCCAGGGCTTCGCCATCGCCGGCGACGACAAGAAATTTGTCTGGGCCGACGCGGCGATCGAAGGCGACACGGTCATCGTTTCCGAAAAGTCCGTGACGAAACCCGCCGCCGTCCGCTACGCGTGGGCAAATCAATTCCCGTGGGCGAATCTCTTCAATAAGGACGGCCTGCCCGCACAGCCGTTCAGCACCGAGCAATCGAATTAGGCATGCGTCGCAAGGAGACATGAGGCGCAAAGGAAAATGATTCGTGAATTTTGAGTGGGATCCGAAAAAAGCCGCTTCAAGTTTGAAGAAACACGGAGTTTCCTTTGATGATGCGGCGACAATTTTTGGCGACCCGTTGGCGGCGACCAGAGCTGATCCGGCGCATTCGATTGGCGAGTTGCGCTTCATCACGATTGGCGTTGACCGGAACAACCGCATGCTGGTCGTTGCACATACGGACAGGGGCGATTACATTCGAATCATCAGCGCACGAAAAGCTGCATCGGCGGAACGGCGGGGATATGAAAACGAGAGCTAAAACAAAACAGAGTGAAGATGATTTGAAAGCGGACTACGGCGCGGATTTCTTTCGCGGAGCAGTCCGTGGAAAATATGCGGCGCGGTATCGGGCCGGAACCAATCTCGTCCTCCTTGATGCGGACGTTGCCAAAGTTTTCCCCGATGCCGCCTCCGTGAACGAAACGCTTCGCTCGATCATCGGTATCGCCCGCCACGTTCCGGCACGGTGATAAGGGCCTGCATTTGTTTCATGGGGCGAAAGCCTAATCGCTGTCATGCAAAGTTGAGCTGAACATGGGCCTTTTCGACAAACTTTCGGGTTCGCTGCAAAAAGTTTTCCGCGACATGCGCGGCTATGGAAAACTTTCGGAGCAGAACATCGCCGACGCGCTGCGCGAAGTGCGCATGGCGCTGCTTGAGGCGGACGTAAATTTTCTGGTCGTCAAAGATTTCATCGCCAAGGTCCGCGAAAAATGCGTCGGCCTCGAAGTCCTTGATTCCGTTTCGCCGGGGCAGCAGTTCATCAAGTTCGTTCACGATGAACTCGTCGCGCTGCTCGGCGGAAAGCAAAAAGATTTCGATCTGACCGGGCCGAGGCCGGCGCGGATCATGATGATCGGCCTGCACGGTTCGGGCAAAACGACAACGAGCGGCAAGCTGGCGGCATTTTGGAAAAAGCAGCACAAGCGCGTCGCGCTCGTGGCGTGCGATATCCGGCGGCCCGCGGCGGTGGACCAGCTCGAAATTCTCGGCAAGCAGGTCGGCGCCGATGTCGTCATCAAGCCGCAGCCGGGCGAGTCAGTTCCAATGATTGGAAAAAGAGCCATGCAGGAGTTCCAATCATTGGAAAGTCACGTTGCGATTTTCGACACGGGCGGGCGGTTCCAGATTGATGCGGAGCTGGTGCAGGAGCTGAAGGAACTGCGCGAGGCGATCAATCCGAACAACGTAATTCTCGTGCTCGACGCGGCGATCGGCCAGGAGTCGGTGAACGTCGCGCAGACGTTTCACAAGGAGCTTGGGCTGACGGGGCTGATCCTCACGAAGCTCGATGGCGATGCGCGCGGCGGCGCGGCGCTTTCGGTGCAGTACGTCACGGGCGTGCCGGTGCTGATGACGGGCGTCGGCGAGCAGATGGACAAGCTGGAGCCGTTTTATCCCGAGCGCATGGCGTCGCGGATTCTCGGCATGGGCGACATCGTTTCGTTCGTCGAGAAAGCGCAGCAGGCGTTCGACGACAAGGACGCCGAGGCGATGGAAGAGCAGATGATGAAGGACGACATCACGCTCGATGATTTCCTCAAGCAGATGCGCTTCATGAAAAAGCTCGGCCCGCTTGAAAATATTCTCGAAATGATGCCGGGTGCGGGCCGTATTCCCGAACATCTGAAAAGCCAAATCGGCGCGGACTCGGGCAGGCAGATGAAAACTATCGAGGCGATCATCCACAGCATGACGCCGAAGGAGCGCCGCAAGCCGGATGTCATCAACGGCAGCCGCCGTCGCCGGATCGCGGCGGGCAGCGGGACAAGAGTTCAGGACGTGAACGAGCTGCTGAAAAAATTCGACGACGCAAAAAAGATGGCGAAGCGAATGAAGCAGCAGCGGAAAAAAATGATGCGGTTTGGCCGCTAGCCGGTGCGGACTAGGTCGCAGCTGGACGGCTGCGTCTCGCCCGGTGTTCGCGCGAGCCGGGAATCAGCATGTGCGTTCCCGAATCCACCGGCACGATGGCCCCGGTGACGCCAGCGGAAAGATCGGAGCCCAGATACACGGCTGTCTTCGCGACATCCTCCTGCTCGACGTTGCGCTGCAGCGGCGAGATTGAGAGCACCTCGTTCCGGGCGAATTGCAAATCTTCGACGACCATCGAGGACGGCGTCTCGACCGGCCCCGCCGAAATGGCATTCACGCGGATTCCTTCCGGGCCGAGATCATAAGCCAGATAGCGCATCGAAGCTTCGAGCGCAGCCTTCGCCACGCCCATCATGTTGTAGCCGGGCGCGACGCACCGGCCGCCGATGAAAGTGATCGTGATGATCGAGCCGTTGCCCGACGCCTTCAGCAGCGGTCGCGCGGCGCGGCTCAACGCGACGAGCGAATACGCGCTTACGTCCAGCGCGAGTTGCCAGCCGCCGCGCGAAACGCCGATAAACTCGCCGCCGAGATCGTTGATGTCCGCATAGGCAATCGAATGAACCAGCGCGTCCAGCCGCCCGCCGCATTCAGCCGAGACTTTCTCCATCGCCTGCGCGATCTCCGCATCGTTGCGCGCGTCAAACGTGACCACCGGCGCGTTGCCGATGTCCGTCGCGAGCCGCGAAACGCGGCGCACCAGCGACGGCATACAACCGAGAATCACGCGCGCACCCTCCGCGAACATCGCGCGCGCGATCGCCGACGCGATGCTCTTGTCGTTGGCAATGCCGCACACCAGAACCGTTTTGCCGCTCAAAATATTCATGAATGTTCTCCCACTTCGCCGCGCACGTTAGCCGCGCGGAAGCGTCGAGTAAAGCCGGGCGGCGGCGCGCCCCGCGATCGTATTTGACCGCGCCGCCGGGCCGAATAGTATGCCGGGCCAATGCAGCACATCAGCACACGCGGACAGACGGCGGCGATGGATTTTCAGGACGCCGTGATGACGGGCCTCGCGCCGGACGGCGGGCTGCTCGTTCCCTCCGCGATTCCCGATGTCCGTGACCGGCTCGGCGCGTGGGCGGAGCTCGATTACAAAAGTCTCGCGTTCGAAATTCTGCGGCTGTTCACCGACCTGCCCGACGGCGACCTCCGCGATCTGATCGCGAGAAGTTATTCCACGTTTCGCCACTCCGAAATCGCGCCCGTTCTCAGCGCCGGCCCGGTTCACATCTGCGAACTTTTTCACGGCCCCACGCTCGCCTTCAAGGACATCGCGCTGCAATTTCTCTGCAATTTGTACGAATACATTTTGCGCCGCACCGGCGGGCGGCTGAACATTCTCGGCGCGACCAGCGGCGACACCGGCAGCGCGGCCATTCACGGCGCGCGCGGCCGCGAACGCGTCAATATTTTCATCATGTTCCCGAAGGGCCGCGTCTCGCCGCTGCAGGAATTGCAGATGACCACCGTCACCGACGCGAACGTCCACTGCCTGGCCATCGAAGGCACATTCGACGACGGGCAGCGCATCATGAAATCCATTTTTTCCGACGTGACGTTCAAAGAGCGGCACGCGCTCGGCTCGATCAATTCAGTGAACTGGGCGCGCGTGCTTGCGCAGACTGTCTATTATTTCTTCTCGGCCTTCACCGTCATGCGCCGCACGGCCGCGCGCGAAGTTTGCTTCGCGGTGCCGACCGGAAACTTCGGCGACATCCTCGCCGGCTGGTACGCGGCGCAAATGGGCCTGCCCGTCCGCCGGCTCATTCTGGCCACGAATGAAAACGACATCCTTGCGCGGTTCTTCAACACCGGCGTGTATCGCACCGGCAGAACCGTCCCGACCATCAGCCCGTCAATGGACATCCAGATCGCGAGCAATTTCGAGCGCTATCTTTTCCACCTGCTCGGCAACGATCCGGCGCGCATCCGCGAACTCATGGCGGGCTTCGCAAAGACCGGCGCTTTGTCCGTGCCGCTGAAAAACGGCGGCGTTGATCCGCTTTTCCGCGCGGGCGTCGGCAACACTGAAAATGCACTCGCGATCATCCGGCGTTATCACCGGAGCCACAGTTGTCTTCTCGATCCGCACACGGCCGTCGGCGTCCATGTCGCCGAGCAATTCCTCGAGGAGGATGCGCCGACAATCTGCCTCGCGACCGCGCATCCCGCGAAATTTCCCGACGCCATTCGCACGGCGCTCAATCGCGATGTTGCGCGCCACGCAATTCTCGACGAACTGAAATCCAGGCCCGCGCGCTCCGTCACGCTGCCCGCGAGCGAGGCCGCCATTCGCGAATACATCGGAAAACATGTTTCGTGAGGTTTCGGATTTGCGGCCGGCGGATCCAGCGGGGCGATCGGGAAGATTTCCAATGATTGGAAATTTGCGCGACGGTCATTTCCAATCATTGGAAATCTGGTGAAGATCATGCGCATCGAAGCGGACAAGAATTTTGGAACGCGCGAGTGCCCTTCGTGCGGGCTGGAAGTTGCGATCAACGAAAATCGCTGTCCCGTCTGCGACTACGAATTTCCGAATCCGCCGGCCCCGCCGCGGCCGCTCGCGGTCGTCGGCTGGGTTCTTTTCGGGATTTTGCTCGCCGCGATTTTGATCACTCTGATTTTCTGACGGGCGGGCGGTTCAGTATTTCTGGATCAGCGTCATCATTTCGCGATCAAGCTTGTGGCCGTGGAAGTCCTCGTAGTTCACGTCGGAGCGGCTGCTGTCGAGTGGGCCGAACCCGCCGCGGAAATTCCACATCGCCCAGCCCCAGCCGGCCTCCTTCCAGTTCTTCAGGCAGTCCTCCATCCAGCGCAGCGCTACATCGTGCGGCGTGTAACAGTAGGAACCCCACTCGCCAACCACGACGCCGACGCCCTGTTTTTCCAGCGCCTTCCACGGCTCGATCATCTCGCGCCACAGACTCTCGCGGTTGTACGTTTCCGCGGTCCCGAACGCGGTGCCATCAAAACGAATCACGCCATTGGTCTTTCCCCAATCTGGCGCAAGGCCAAGCGTGACCTCGCGCGAACCGGGCTTTGAGATTCCGATTTCCTGCAGGCTCATCCAGTCGCCGTTGGTGACCACCAGTTCGATTTTCTTCACGCCGGCGCGAAGCGGAATCGAATAGTCGCGATCGTACGTTCCGAACGGCCACGATTTGTTTTTGTCCACGCTCTTGCAGTCCGCATCGCCGTGTCCCGGCGCGAATCTGTGGCTCCAAATTTGTTCGCCGTCGGCGCGCACAACGAGATCATCCCTGTTCGAAACTTCGCGGACATGGATGCGCAATGTGCCGCCGTGAAAATCGCCCTCGATGATCATCGGCGAATGGTATTCCTTCTTCTCCGGCCCGTAGATCATGCCCGTCGCCTTGAGCATCGGCCATGTCGGCATCGGAAAATTTTCGCCGTGAACCCAACTCGCCTTGTAATGCGAAATCTGCATCGGCGCATAACCGCGCGTCGCCTGTGCGATGTGCAGGCCGGCCAGCTCCGTCGCCGGCTTCGTGCCCCACGCGCGGCCGTCGGCGATGATCAGCCGGTCCAGATCTTCCTTGCGGATCGCCTCGACCAGCGCGCGCACGACGTGCTCGTGAACCTCCGGTTTCACGTCGGGCGGCTCGTTCATCAAATCGAAACTGACGTTGCGGTTCGGAACGCCTTTGTAGTGTTTCGCGAAATAAGCCCAGTGCATCGCGCACACCGCCAGCGCCTCATCATTTGTCCAAAGCTGCTTCGCTTCGGGCGGGTGCGCCACGGTATAGCCGGGCGCGCGGTGGAAATTCAGGCAGGTGTGAACGCCATACTTTTTTCCAAACTCGACCGCCTGGTCAATTTCCTTCAGCGCGTCACCATTGATTTGTTTCCAGTCATGATCCTTGATCCAGATCCGGTAATCCATCGGCAGCCGCACGAAATTGAAGCCGAGCTCCGCGAGCAACTGGAAATCCTCTTCGTGGAACGGTCCCGCATTTCCGACGTTGAATTTTTCCAGCAGGTTGAACCCGCGCCAGCGCGGAAGTTTCGCCGCCGTGGCGTCGGGCAGCTCCGGTGCGGCCGTCGCGACCAGCGCTGCGGCGGCGATGAATAGAACGATCATTTTTTTCATGTTTTGCTCCGCCACAAATTCGCCGCATCGCCCGCCTCTTCGCGCCCCGCCCGAAAGAATTCGTTCGCGAACATTTCCAATCATTGGAAATTTCGGCCGCGCAAACTTCCAATCATTGGAAGAGGCGCAGGCTAGTCGGGCCAGAGGATGACCAGCAGATGGAACGCCTGAAGACCGGCCATCAGCTCCGGAAGACCACCGCCGGGGTGCGCCGCCGCCCAGGGCCATCTGCCGGACACATCCGTTGTGTAAAGTACTCCGAGTGGTAAAGTGATTGTCGCGCTGATGCAGGCGGCGGCAAGCCCCGCAGGCCGCCAGTGCGCGAGGCGGCCGGACTGGCCGGCGACGGCGCGCCAGTCGCCAAGCGTGCCCGCGAAATCCCGCGCGGCGATCCGGAACAACGGCGGGGCCAGCACGACCACAAAAACCAGGACCTGCACCGCTTCCAGCGCTGCGGCGCGGGCGAAGGGGCCGCCGCCGGTCAGCTCGACGCCCAGGGCGCTCCAGGCCGCACCGATCAAGCCCGCGGGAACGGCGAGCGCAACGAACCGGACCACCTGCCGCCAGGCGGGCGCGAGCGCGAGGGCGGAGGTGCGGCGCACGAACGATGAATCCCAAAACGCGAAGACGTGCATCGCGGCGGCAAACTCGCCGCCGGCGCGGAACCATTCGATGTCTGACCACGGGCTGGCGAGAAAACCGCCAAGCAGGCTCGCGGCAGGCGCGGCCCACACGCCCGCCGGGCCGAACAGTACGGCGGCCAGCGGGCCGAGAATGAAGAACGGCATGAACCGAGCCTCGCCCGGCAGCGGGTCGAATCGGAAACAAACGAGCCGGAACGCACTCAACACAGCGACGGCGATGAAGAACCCGCCGGCAAGCCGCGGCTGGCGCCACATGGCAAACAACTGCCAGATGTGAGCCGGCGGCGGTCCGAGCTCCAGATGTGATGATTCAAGTTTCATTGGATCAGCATCGCATCGCCATAGCTGAAAAATCTGTAATTGTCGCGCACGGCTTCAGCATAGGCGCGAAGCAGAAATTCGCGGCCGGCAAACGCGCTCATCATCATCATCAGCGTCGAACGCGGCAGGTGGAAATTCGTGATGATGGCATCGACAACGCGGAACGTGAATGGTGGAAAGATGAAAAGGTTCGTGCGCCCGGCTCCCGCGCGAACTTCACCGCTTTCGGCCGCGGCATTTTCGAGCGTGCGGACGGACGTGCTGCCTACCGCGACGATCCGACCGCCGTGGCGCTTCGTCTCCGCGATCAGCTCTGCCGTACGGCCCGAAATCTCGTAGCGCTCGGATTCCATCACGTGATCCTCGACTTTTTCGGATGCGACGGGCCGGAAAGTCCCGATGCCGACGTGCAGCGTGATTTCTGCGCGCCGAATTCCGTGGTCCTCGATTCTCGCGAGCAGTTCCGGCGTGAAGTGCAGCCCCGCCGTCGGCGCGGCGACTGCGCCCGGATGCTTTGCGAAAACTGTCTGATAACGTTCCGCATCTTCTCTTGCTGACATCTGATCGCCGGTTTCCTGCCTCTGGATATACGGTGGCAGCGGCGTATCGCCGAACTGCTCCATGATTTGCATTGCGGTCAGCCCGCCGCCGAGGCGGATGCTTGCGCGGCCGTCGGTCCCATCGGCAAGCATGACCGCGTGCGCACCGTCCGACCCGATTTCGATGCGATCTCCCGGCCGCGGTCGGCGGCGCGAACGCAGCAGGATGTCCCATTCGCCGGGCGCACATTCTTCGAGAAAAAACAACTCGACCTTGCCGCCGGTTCCGGGCTTGCGGCCGATCACGCGCGCGGGCAGAACCCGCGTGTTGTTGATGACGAGCAAATCGCCGGGTCGAAGAAATTGCTGCAGCTCGCAAAATCTCCGATGGCCGATGCGTCGGGCGGAACGGTCGAGAACCATCAGCCGCGACTCGTCGCGGACCGCAACGGGATGCTGGGCGATGAGACCGTCGGGCAGTTCGAAATTGAAATCAGATGTATTCATGAAATTCCGTGTTTCGCACATTCCCTACCTCGTCGACTGAGACCCAAAAAAGTTTTTTCTACGCGTATTGACGTTTTCACGACATGTCGGGTATGAATACTTTTACAGGTTGTGGGAAGAAGTAGAAACGAAATCCGAAGATTGAGGAGTCCGTATATGGTCAAGTTGTTCCAGAACAGAAAAAGTCGCGGGTTCACGCTCATCGAGCTGCTTGTGGTTATTGCCATCATTGCGCTGCTGGCCGCGTTGCTCGTGCCCGCGGTGAACAAAGCCTTGTTCAAGGCCCGCATCACCCAGGCCATCAACAACGGCAAGCAAATCTATCTGGCGCTGTTTGCCTCTGAAAGTGACAATCCACTGGGCCTGAACTCCTCGTCCAAGCTCGGCTGGCCAAAATCGGCTGATTACAGCGGCAAGTCGGCGACGGACTTCTTTCGTACTCTGATCGACAGCAATATTCTGGATGCGACGTACGGGTTCTTCAGCACGCCGGGCAGCGGTGTGAAAATTGCAAAAGATGGAACCGATTTCACCGATGGCACCTATCGTAATTTCTGGTGCATCACGCTGGATGTTGATGACTCCCTGAAGGCCGGGGCCCCCGTCGTTTTCATGCAAAGCTTCAACTTCTCCGGCACGACCATTGACACGATGACCGGCTTGGGCGGAACCAAGGGCCAGGCACCACCGTATGGCGACAAAGGTGGCGTTGAAGTCACGCGCGGCGGCGCCGGTTTCCAGCTTGATGCATCGACGTCCATCGCCACGAACTTCAATCCCACCACGGCGAAGAATACATTCTTGTGGGCGTGCAAGACGGCACAAATCGACGGACCTCCGTACCCGTAATCGAAACGCAAAGATTGCGAAGACAGCCGGCAGTTTTTCTGCCGGCTTCTTTTTTTTCAACGCCGGCCGCCTTGCTTTTCATTTCCAATCATTGGAAGTTTGCGCGACAGTAATTTCCAATCATTGGAAATTTTCGAAATCGTGACGGCACCCTGCCGGCAGAAAGAAATAACATGTGCGGAATTGTCGGATACGTCGGGAAGAAAAACGCGGTGCCGCTTTTGATCGCCGGCCTCAAGCGGCTTGAATATCGCGGCTATGATTCCGCCGGCATCGCCGTCGTCGTCGAAAACAAGATCAGCGTCCGCAAAACCGTCGGCCGCCTCACCAATCTCGAAGCCCGGCTCGCGCAGCAGCCGCTCGCCGGCAGCGTCGCCGTTGGGCACACGCGATGGGCCACGCACGGCGAGCCGTCCGAAATCAACGCGCACCCGCACTGCGACTGCGCGGGCCGCATCGCCGTCGTCCACAACGGTATCATTGAAAACTATCACGAACTCCGCGCCGCGCTCGAAGCGAAGGGCCACAAATTTCTTTCGCAAACCGACACGGAAGTCATCCCGCATTTGATTGAGGCTGCGCTCCGCGACGGCGCAAAAAATCTGCCCGATGCCATTCGCGCCGCGTTGAACCAGGCGCGCGGTGCCTACGCGCTCGGCATCGTTTCTGCCGATGCGCCCGACACGCTTTTCGCCGTGCGGCAGGGAAGCCCGCTCATCATCGGCATCGGCGAGGACGGCGACCGCTTCATCGCCAGCGACGTGCCCGCCGTGCTCAACCGCGTCCGCGAAGCGATCTATCTCGACGACGGAATTCTCGCCGAACTCCGCGATGGCAGCGTGCGGCTCACGAATCTCGCCGGCGCAGAAGTTCCCGCAAAGGTTCAGCCCGTCACGCTCAGCGCCGAGGCCGCCGATCAGGCCGGCTTCGAAACCTACATGCTGAAGGAAATTCACGAACAGCCGCGCGTGCTGCGCCGGCTGCTCGAAGTTAATCCGCTTTTTGGCGGCGGCGCGAACTTCGGATTGAAATCCGATTATTTCCGAAAGCTTCAACGCGTCATGATCATCGGCTGCGGCACCGCCTATCACGCCGGAATGTATGGCCGCCTGCTCCTCGAGCAGTTCACCGGCCTGGCCGTCGAGACCGACCTGGCCAGCGAATTCCGCTACCGCGATCCGCACATTGATCCCGGCACGCTCATCATCCCCGTCTCGCAGTCCGGCGAAACCGCCGACACGCTCGCATCAATCCGGCTCGCGAAAAGCTGGGGCTGCAAAGTCCTCGCAATCTGCAACGTCCCCGGCAGTTCGCTCACGCGCGAAAGTGACGCCGTGCTTTTCACCGAGGCCGGACCGGAAATCGGCGTCGCCTCGACGAAGGCCTACACCGCGCAACAAATGGCCTTCGCGCTCCTCGCCATCTGGATCGGCAGCGCGCGCGGCATGATCGACGCAACTGCGTGCCGCTCGCTGCTCGCCGACCTCGCCGGAGTCCCCGACGCGATCCACTATCTTCTCGACCGCAAAGACAGCATCCGCGCCATCGCGCAGAAACATCACGAAGGCCCGAGCGCGCTTTATCTCGGCCGCAAATTCAATTATCCGACCGCCCTCGAAGGCGCGCTCAAGAACAAGGAAATTTCCTACCAGCACGCCGAGGGCTACGCCGCCGGCGAAATGAAACACGGGCCCATCGCGCTGATCAACGAATACCTCCCTGTCGTCTGCATCTGCACAAAGACCAGCGACGAAGTTTACGAAAAAATGATTTCGAACATGCGCGAAGTCGAAGCCCGGCGCGGCCGCATCATCGCGCTGGCCACCGACGGCGACAGCCAGATCGCCCGCTTCGCCCACGACATCATTTATGTGCCGTACGTTCGTGATGAATTTTCACCGATCGTCAACGTCGTCGCGCTCCAGCTCTTCGCCTACTACGCCGCGCAGGCCCGCGGCACCGACATTGACAAGCCGCGCAACCTCGCCAAGTCCGTCACCGTCGAATAACTCACGGAGCCGGCGCGACCGGCGTCAGCGTCACCGGGCCGAGCAGGCCGCTCGGACGCACCGGCCATTTCGAGGCGTCGAACGGCTTGTAATCAATGTTCACGAGGTTGATGTCCTTCATCACCTTCCAGTCAACCTTGCGACGGTCGAGATCGCGGACGCGGTTCGCCGAAAGATTCGTCACCTCGACTTCGAGCACGTTATCCACCGACTTCACATCGTCAACGACCATGCGGTACGGCGGCAAGATCAGCGTGCCCAGATCGCGCCCGTTCAATTTCACCCGTGCGCTTTCGTGAACCTCTCCGAGATCGAGTTGCCACTCCTTCGCCCACTTGGCGGGCGCATCGAACGTCAGCTTGTAGCGCGCCGTGCCCGCGAACGATTCCGCCGCGCCGCCGCGCTCCGTCCACGACGCTAGCTTGTCCGTCGTGTACGCCGCCGGGACCTCCGGCCCGCCCGCGATGAATTCGATCTTCCAGTTTCCAATGATTGGAAGTTTGGATGCCGGCTCTTTCCAATGATTGGAAATGACGTTCGCCGGTTCCGAAGAACAAAGCAGGAACGTCGAAGCGCCGACCGGCAGTTGCAGCCGGACGAGTGTCCTATTCGTCTCTGATTTCGTTTCGGCAAAATTGGCGCGGCCCGACATCGGATCGAGAACCCGAACAGATTTTGCAATCGCTCGCAGTGGCAACCAGCCTTCGAAAGCGTTCGTGCTGTCGTTGACGATGAAATAGAGCGGCTGTCCATTCATGCGCCGCCGGATGAAATTCAAGCCGAATTCCTTCGTGAAAGATTCGGCGCGTGCAAAGCGCTCGTCTCCGAGTGACCAAGTCACAGTGCGTGGCGACGGAAGTCCGAAAGCGCGGTATGAAAAGCGATCAACGAGTGCCCATCTGCGGCTGTCACCGTTAGGCGGAATGACATCGTAGATTGGTCCTGTCTGCGCTACTGAAAAAGTTGTTTCTGTCCATGAAGCATTCGTCGTCCAACCTCCGAAAAGCACCAGATGCGACAGCGACAATTCCGCGAGTTTGTTGAAAGCCGCGACGTTTGTGATGCTTTCGTCCTGTTTTGCGAATGGACAGATGACGGCATTGTATTTTCCTCCGCTGGTTGCGATGGAGCCGTTGCGACTTGTCGCATTCGTGAGCTGCCGGTCGGAAACGTAATCGAAGGCATAGCCGTTTTCCCAAAGCCACTTTGCGGTTTTGCCGATTTCTTCGTCGTAGAACCATTCGCGGTTGTGGACGGTCATCATCGGGGCGAGGGATTTCGTGTGGTTCCAGTAGTCGCGGATCGGCCAGTAGAGCAGGATGTCGTTGTCGGGTTCGCCGGCCCGGAGCAGCGACTGGCAGCGGGCGATGTAGGCGTTGAGCGCGGGAACGTCGCGCCAGAAGGCGTTGCGGGAATTCATTTCGGTGGCGGCGTAAAAAAGCCAGCCGGGCCACGTGGCATCGTCGGGCGAGTAGCACGCGCCGTGATAATAGACGTGGTTCACGCCGGAGAGGAAAAGCTGGTCCACAAGTTTTTTCATGTCGCCGAGCGTTTCGGTGAAGTGTTCGTCGAGCCACGTTCCGGTTTCGGCGCTGACGAGTTTCTTGCCGGTGACGTGCGCGGCGGATGACGCGAATTTCGAAATGAGCACGTCGCGGTCGGTGTGAAACATTTCGGTTTCGGGGATGTCGGCCAGCGCGTAGAGGTCGAGCCAGTTGGCGGGCGAGCCGTGGGCCTGATAGCGCGTTTTCATTCCGTGCGCGTGCGCCCACTCGATCCATTTCGGCATCGAGTTTTCGACCATCATGTCGGAGATGGTTTCGTTGTAGTCGCAGCGGACTTTCGCGGCGCGGTTCGAGTCGGTGGTGTTCAGAAGATTCTTCAATTCCGGCTGCAGGTCGTAGCCGCGGCGCTTTTTGAATTCGGCAAAAAGATCGGGCGAGAAGTTGGATTTGTATTCGTAGGAGTCGTGATAAACCGCATTGGGTAGGGCGGGCTGGCTCAGCCCGCCGCCCGGCGCGCTGGGGCCAGCGCGCCCTGCCTTGTCGAAGGCGTCGGTGAAGCGTTCGAGATAATGGCTCATCGCATCGCCGTAAAACGGATTGAGCATGAAGCCTTCGCCGCCGGGCGCGGCGCGTTTGACCTTCGGTCCGACCACCTTTGGCGCGAGTGTTTTCGAGTCGAGCATCATGCCGGACATTTCGCGCGGGATGTTCGGCCCGCCGAAGCACCAGCCGGTGCCGAGGGTCATGTCCACGCCGAGGCCGAGCCGTTCGCCTTCCTTGATCGTGTGGCGGAGCATCGCGAGCCACTGGTCGGAGAGATATTCGATGTAGCGGGCGTCCGCGTTTTTCGCGCCGTAGATCGGGACGATGTGGACGCCGCCGTAGCCGGCGGCGGCAAAGCGTTCGAGTTCATGCGTGATGTTCGTCGTGTCCACGGCGCTGCCGGGCCACCACCAGTAAGTCCACGGCTTCATCTCGCGCGTGATCGCCGGCCAGCCGGCATCATCCGCGCGTGCGGCGGGTGAAAAAATGACGACGCTGACAAGACAAAGGAGAATTCCGATCCACCCCATGAATTTTTTCATGCCGGTATTAAACACGATTGCGAAATTTCCAACGATTGGAAATTTGCGGGGGCGTCACTTCCAATGATTGGAAAAATGGGGCGGTGGAACTTCCAATGATTGGAAGTGTGCGCGGCGGCGGAAAGAAGCGTGCCGGGGGCATGGTATGCGTCTTGCTGTACATCAAATATGAGGTTTCCATGGTGAGCAGTTCGTTCGATCCTGCGTCGGCTCCACAGGGGGAAGGCGAGTCGCCGGGGCGACGCAATGCCGCCAGCGACGCCAGCGCCTCGATCCGTATTTTGATGGTGGAAGACGACGCGGGGTTTGCGCGCCTCGCGGCGAGTATTCTGCTGCGCACGGCGGATGCGAATTTTGAAATCTCCCTGGCAGACACGTTGCAGGAGGCGGAAAAGCGGCTCGTTGCGTCGACGCCCGACGTGATCCTGCTGGATCTGACGCTGCCGGACAGCACCGGCATGAACACCGTACGGCGCATCCTCGACTGCTCGGGAACCGCGCCGGTGGTCATCCTGAGTGGCACGGACAGTGACAAGCTCGCGCTCGAGGCGATCCAGGCGGGCGCGCAGGATTACATCGTCAAAGGGGGCGAGCCGCAGAATATCGTCCGCGCGATCCGCTATGCGGTCGAGCGCGCCCAGAACGAGCGGCGGCTGCGTGAAACCGAAACGCATTTGCATAACGCGCAAAAGCATCTCATCCATGCCGAGAAGATGGAATCCATTGGGACGCTGGCGGCGGGGGTCGCGCACGAGGTCAAGAATCCTCTCGCAGTTTTGCAAATGGGCATCGAGCGAATGAACGCGATCTCACAGGACAAGGGTCCGGAAGCGGCCGAGACGCTGCGGATGATGACCGATGCCGTGCAGCGCGCCACGTCAATCATCCAGCGGCTGCTCACCTTTGCCGCGCCGTCCTCGTCCGAACGGAAGCCTGCGGATCTTCACGAGATCATTCAACGGGCCATCGGCATGATTGACTACGAAATCCGCCGCCGGCATCTGACGATTAAACAGGAACTCGCGCCGCACCTGCCGTCGCTGCTGCTGGACGCAAATACCATCGAACAGGTCATCATCAATCTGCTCCTCAATGCCGCGCAAGCTTCGCCCGAGCTCGCCGCGATTACCATCCGCACGCGGCAGACATCGCTCACGCAGATCGGCGGCGATGTCGGCCGCCGCGCGTCGGACCGCTTTCCAGTCGGCATCGGCGTCGTGCAATGTGAAATTGATGACAACGGACCGGGGCTGTCGCCCGAGGTCGAACGGCGGATGTTCCAGCCGTTTTTCACGACGAAGCCGCAGGGTGAGGGCACGGGCCTCGGCCTCTGTGTTTCGCGCAACATTCTCGATCTGCACGGCGGCAAGCTGGAAATTTATACGCGGCCCGGCGGCGGGACGCGCGCGAGGATTACATTGATTCCTTGATGGGGAGAAAAAATATGACGGCGAAAAAATTGAAGGTAATGATCATTGATGACGAAGTGAATTTCACCAGGCTGGTCAGGACAAATCTTGAAAGCCTCGGCGATTATGAAGTCCGCGCCGGCAACCGCGCCGCCGACGCCGTCCCGCTCGCCCGGGTTTTCAAACCCGATTTCATTCTGCTGGACGTTATCATGCCTGATGGCAGCGGCGGCGACGTTGCCGCCGCGCTTGCGAAACTTCCCGAAACCAGCGGCGTGCCTGTGACCTTTCTGACCGCGGCGATCAAGCGCAAGGAACTCGGAGCGCCGGAAGGCGTCGTCGGTGGAAAAAACTTCATGGCCAAGCCGGTCACGCTGAACGATCTTTCCATCCACATTCAGCGGCGGCTTGCGGAAAAAAATCTCGGCAAGAATTGACCGCCGTTGCGCCGCAACGGCCGGAGAAACATTCAGGCCGGATTTCTCGCCGGCCCGCCGGCACACGCTTCCGAATTCGCCGCGCCGGACGAGTCCGGTCTTGATTCCGGCATTGTCATTCGATGATGTATCGCGCGATGGCGATTGGGAGGAGTGACGATGACGACAGCAGACAGCCAAAGCGGCGGGGCGTTGCCTGAGAGACTGGGCGTTCGAATTGACGCCCTCGATGCCGCGCTCAGGGAGTTTGACACACACAATCTCGACAGTTTGATCGCGCTCCGGCGACAGATTCAATTCGCCGGCGAGGAGGCGCGGCAGGCGGGCCGGGTGGAAATCTGTTCGGCCGCAGAAAGCGCCTACGCGGCCGGAGTCCTTGACGCGCGGCAGGCCACCGAATGGCTGATGGCCGTCATGCGGAACGCCGCGCTGAAAAACAGGACGCGAAAGAAGAAGGCTGCCGGATCGCTCGATGCCGAAACAGGCCTGATGAACAGCGAATCTTTCGCCTACGCCTTGAGGACTTTTGCAAAGGGCCAGATCATTGAGTCCGCCGCCGTGGCCGTGGTGAATGTCAGCAATCTCGCCATGCTCCGCGAAAGTTATGGCGCGGAAATTTCGGGAAAGATGCTCGCGCACGTCAGCGCGATTGTGACGCGCCTTCTTCGCACGGAGGATTGTGCCGCACGATGCGACAACGACGACATCGCCATCTATCTTCCCGGCGAGGATGCCGATGGCCTGGCCCGCGCGCTGTCCCGCATCGAAGCGGCGATGGACCACCATCCCTTCGCCTTGCCGGACGGCTCGAAGATCCAGCCGAAAATCAGGTTGACCGGCCAGTGGCTGAACCGCGGCGCAGTGGCCGACGGAGCTTCAGCTGCCGCTGCGTTGAATATCGGCCTTCTATCGGCCAGCGCCATCACCGCGAAGGCGCTCGAAGCCAGGCTTCTTCGCGACGGATTCACCGTCATTCAACCCGATGAGCAAGGCCGTCCCGACGATCCATTTCTCGCCCGCCGCCTCGATGCCGTCCTCGTGGACGTTCCCTCCAGCGGTCTTGATTCGATGATGCAGACGCTTCGCGGGGCGCTCGCCAACCGGCGCTCCGTGATCGTGGCGCTGGTCCAGACCGAGAAGGAAGGACGCGGTGCGCTGGAGCACGGCGCCAGCGAATTCTTCGTGCGGCCGGTGGATCTGGTTTCGTTGTCCGCGGCGCTCTGCCGCCTGGCGCGGCGCGGCCGCGTCGCAACGCGGCGCGACAAACCGGACGACGCACACGGACTGCTCATCGTCAGCGAGGAACTGTATTCGCTGATCTCGATGGGCTCCGCGCTGCAGAAGCAGGTGGGCTGCGAGGTCTGGTTTGCGCGGACCGCCGCGGATGCCATCAGCCAGATCGAGCTGCACTCGCCCGCCGGAGTTCTCGTGGATTTGCGGCTCGATCACCCGGAGTCGCATGCGCTGCTGGATCAGATTGCGGTGATCAAACCGCAGCCGCGCGTCATTCTTATCGTGGGTGAGCAGGGCAGGGAGAAAGCCGCCACGATCACCGCGCCAGCCATCGCCGGGTTGATCGCAAAGCCCGTGCAGCTGCTCTCGCTGGCGACGGACGTGAAGAAGGCCGTGGGCATGTTGCCGTGGATTGATCCGGAAAAATCCGCCGCGTGCCTGCAATCCGAAATCATGCGCGTCATGCAGATCACGGCGAAGTGAGATGCAGTTCGCTGCCGAGCTGCCGCAGCTCGCGCAGTAATTCATCGCCGGCGGGAATTCCGTCGCGTTGCCGCTCGCACATGATCTCGAATTCCTTTTCTCCGGGCGTCCAGACCCGGTTCGCGGCGGGCGCCTTTCGCGCCGCGCGCAACGTCCGCATCATGTCGCCGCTGATCTTGCGAAACGCCGCAAGCGGAATGAAAGACTCGATGTTGATCGCCATGAAAAAATGTCCGAGCCGGTAAGCCTGCGCCGAACCGCCCTCGACCCCGCCGGCCAGCTTCGTCAGGTAATCGCCGTCCTGCAGCGCGGCGCAGAGAAGTTCGACGATGAGCGAAAGCCCGTAGCCCTTGTGTCCGCCGAAATCCTCGCCCGCGCCGCCCAGCGGCAGCACCGCGCCGGAGCCGTCGTTGAGTTTCCTCAGCAGCGCCGCCGCATCGGTGACGGGATTTGCGTTCGCGTCCACGGCCCAGCCTTCCGGCAGCGGCTCGTGCTCGCGTGCGGCCACCTCGATGTTACCGCGCTGGATTGTCGAGAGCGCGGCGTCGAACCAGAACGGAAACTCCTCGTCAGTCGGCGCGGAAACCGCGAGCGGATTCGTGCCGAACATCGGCTGCGTGCTGAACGTCGGCGCGACCGCGGGCCGCGCGTTTGTGGCCGCAATGCCGATCATCCCGGCGTTCGCGGCCATCAGCGGATAATAACCCGCGATGCCGAAGTGCGTCGCATTGCGGACCGCGACCGCGCCGATGCCGCCGCGTTTTGCCTTGGCCATCGCGATCTCCATGGCGCGCGCCGCGGACGCGTGACCGGGGCCGAGATTGCAATCCACGACGGCGGTCGTCGGCGTTTCGCGAACGATGTCGAGTTTGACGGCGGGCCGGATGATGCCGGCCTTGAGCCGGTCGCTGTAATATTTCAGCCGGCTGATTCCGTGCGTATCAATGCCGCGCAAATCGGCGGCGAGCAAAACGTCCGCGCCGACCGCCGCGTCGTCGCGCCCGAGCCCGCGCGCCACGAAAACCTCGCGGGTGAAATCCGCCAGAATGGAAACCTGAATCCGTTTTTCGTTCATGCGCGCAGCCTACGCGGCACCGATCAAACCGCAATTTCGATCTTCCGCCTTTCCGCCGCCGCCGCGCCGCGGTCATTTCCAATGATTGGAACTTTGCGTTGCGGAGTTCTCCAATGGTTGGAAGTTTGCGCGACCGGAATTTCCAATCATTGGAAATTGGCGGAACGCGCGCGGCGGCGGCATCGCTGGCGTTTCACATCGCGCTTGCCGGAAATCGCGGCGGCTCGTAAACACGAGGCATCAATCCAGGAGATGCCATGAAACTTTTGCCGATCCTGCTGGTCGCGACATGCGCGACGGCCCATGCGTTCACCGTTGAAAAACTTCGCTGCGAGTATCGCGAGAATCCGATTTGCATCGATGAGGCGAAGCCGCGGCTGACGTGGCTGATCGAGGGCGATCTGAAAAACCAGACCGGCTATGAAATCCTTGTTGCGAGCAGCGAAGGCCTGCTCAAGCCCGGCAAGGCGGATCTGTGGGATTCGGGAAAAGTCGCCAGTGACGAGACCGTGAACATCGAATATGCCGGCAAGCCGCTTGCGTCGCGGCAGGAAGTTTTCTGGAAGGTCGAAGTGTTCGACGAAAAGGACCGCGGCGAATGGAGCAAGCCGGCGGCGTGGACGATGGGGCTGCTCGATTCGGGTGATTGGAAGGCGGATTACATTTCGTTCAAGGATGCGACGCCGGTTTTCAAGGACACCAAGTCGCTGTTCCTTCCGCCCGCGCGGCAATACCGGAAGGAATTTTCCGCGGCGAAATCGGTGAAGCGCGCGACGATTTACGCGACGGCGCTCGGAATTTACGAGCTGCATCTGAACGGCGAGCGCGTGGGCGATGCGTATTTCGCGCCGGGCTGGACGGACTACCGGCAGCGCGCGTACTACCGCTCCTATGATGTGACGAGGCAGGTGAAGCGCGGCGTGAACGCCATCGGCGCGTGGCTCGCGGACGGCTGGTACTCCGGCTACATCGGCTTCGGTCTGCTCACCGGCATCGGCGTCGAGCACATCGGCCGCTACACGTACGGCAAGACGCCCGCGCTGATGGCGCAGCTTGAAATCGAATACGACGATGGCTCGCGCGAAGTCGTCGCAACCGATCCGTCGTGGAAAGTCACCGGCGCGGGCCCGGTTCAGGAAGCGGATTTTCTGATGGGCGAAAAATACGATGCGCGAAACGAGATGACCGGCTGGGACAAATCCGGCTTCGATGACAGTAAGTGGGAGCCGGCGATTCCCGCGAAGGACAACGGCAGCGCGCCGGCGACATTCTACGGATTCCAAAATCCCGAAAAGCCGGGCGCCAAGCTGGAGAACAAAGGCACGCCCGTTGATCTCGGCTTCGCGCGCCCGCCGAAGATCGAGGCGTTCCCCGGGAATCCCGTGCGCGTGACGCAGGAACTCAAACCCATCGCGATCACCGAGCCGAAGCCGGGCACGTATATTTTCAATCTCGGCCAGAACATCGCGGGCATCATCCGGCTGAAGGTGAAGGGCGAGGCCGGTCAGGAAATCACGCTGCGCTACGGCGAGATGCTTTATCCCGACGGGCATCTGATGACGGAGAATCTCCGCAAGGCGCGCGCGATTGATCACTACATCTGCAAGGGTGGCGGCACGGAAATTTATCAGCCGCGATTCACGTTCCACGGTTTTCAGTACGTCGAAATCACCGGCCTGAAATCGAAGCCATCGCCGGGCGACATCAGCGGACTCGTGCTGCATTCCGACACGCCGATGACGAGCGACTTCGAATGCAACGACCCAACGGTGAACAAAATCTTCCGCAACGTCGTCTGGACGCAGCGCAGCAACTTCCTCGATCTGCCGACCGACTGCCCGCAGCGCGACGAGCGGTTCGGCTGGACCGTCGATGCGCAAATCTACGTCCGCTGCGCGACGATCAACGCCGACGTCGCCGCGTTCTACACGAAATGGATTCGCGAGCTGATGGAATCGCAGCGGCCCAGCGGCACGTTCCCCGGCTATGCGCCATTTCCCTTCCAGCACGGTTGGGACTTCGGCACCGCGTGGTGCGACGCGGGCGTCATCTGCCCGTGGACGATCTGGCAGTCCTATGGCGACACGCGCATCATCGAGCGCTGCTGGGCACCGATGACGAAGTTCATGGAATGGCGCAAGGCCACGAGCCACGACTTCCTCGGCATCGTGCATGGCAACGACTGGGGCGACTGGCTTTCGCTCGCGGGCAAGACGCCGCTCGATTACGTGGACACGGTCTATTTCGCCTACTCCGCGAACCTCATGTCGCAGATGGCCGCGGCCGTCGGGAAGAAACAGGAAGCCGCCGACTACGCCGCGCTCTTCAACAGCATCAAGGCGGCCTTCGCGAAGAAATATTTGAAGCCCGACGGTTCACTCGCGGTGGACACGCAGACAGCATACGCGACGGCACTTTTCATGGATTTGCTGCCGGCCGACGCGCGCAAGAAGGCCGGTGACATCCTCGCGCAGAAGATTCGCGAGCGCGCCTCCGCCGACAATTCCGGCATGGGCACCGGCTTCCTCGGCACGCGCCCGCTGCCGCGCGTACTGACCGACACGGGCCATCACGACCTCGCGCTCGAACTGTTGCTGAGCCACAAATTCCCGTCGTGGGGCTACGAAGTGGACCAGGGCGCGACGACGATCTGGGAACGGTGGAACAGCTTCACGAAAGAAAAAGGCTTCGGCGACGCGGGCATGAATTCCTTCGCGCACTATTCCTTCGGCGCGGTCTGCCAGTGGATGTTCGAATCCGTCGCCGGCATCAACAGCGCAGCGCCCGGCTACAAAAAGATCCTCATCGCCCCGCAACCCGGCGGCACCCTCACCCACGTCAAGGCGCACTACGACTCCATCCGCGGCCGCATCGCCACCGAATGGAAAAACGAAGGCGGCAAGTTCCGCCTCGACGTCACGATCCCGCCGAACACGACCGCGGAAGTCCGCCTTCCCACCAACGGCGAAAGCTACGTGCCCAAGACCGCCAGGCGCATCAGCGACGGCCTCTACGAAGTTGGCGCCGGCGCGTGGACGTTTGAGGCGAAGTGAGCCACCGTGAAACTCTACCTGGACAACAGCGTATTGAACCGGCCCTACGACGATCAGCGGCAGCCGCGAATCCTTCTTGAAACGATCGCTTTTTCCGTCGTGTTGCAAATCATCGAGGCGGGTGAGGCCGGGATGGTGCGGTCGCCCATGCACAAATTTGAGAACGACCAGAATCCATTTCCAATTCGCCGGCAATGGGTGGAGCAATGTTTGCGACTGGCAACGTGCGTGACCGAATGGAACGATGCCGTGCGAAACCGCGCTAACGAATTGCAGGCGGCCGGCATCAAGCCGTGCGATGCACTTCATGTCGCCGCCGCCGAAAGCGTGAACGCCGATTATTTCCTCACCTGCGACGACCGCCTCATCCGTCGCTATGGCGGCAAAATGCCGGTCTTGAATCCGACTGATTTCATTCTATTGTGGAGCGAGACGAAACCATGAACATTGAAGTTGAGAACGAACAGGCCACGATTGAGGAAGCCACGGCCATCCTGATGGAGAAGCTGCCCGCCTCCAAAGTCGCCCGCCTCCTTTCCGCGTGGCGCGTTGGTCACGGCGATTATTTGCAGACCCGCGAGAACCTTATCGTGCGCGAATCCGTGGACAGTCTTTTCGAAAAGGCGAAAGCCGCGCACCAACGCTAATCGTCTGGTGCCATGACCGCCAAGCGAATCAGCGACGGCAGCTACGAAGTCGGCGCCGGCGCGTGGACGTTTGAGGCGAAATAAGAGCAGCGTTCCGCGCGGCAACTTGACCGGACGCAGGGTGCGGGCGTAAAGAATGACTGACGAGTGACGGAGCAAGAGCGATGAACGAATCCAAAAAAAGCGAGCGGAAGAAAATGGCGCGGCGCAGCGTGGAGCCGCCGCCCATTGAGCGCGTCGAACTCATGTTCGAGCAGGTCATGGATCATGTGAAGGCGCTTGGCGAGGACCACGCGAATCTCGATCGCAAGCTGAATGCTCTGGCCGAGAGCCACGCAGAACTCCGGCATGAATTGGTCGAATTCCGAACCGAAGTCGGCGAACGGTTCACCGCGCAAGATGAGAAGATTGATTCTGTCGCGAAAGACCTCTCGGCCCATCGTGCGGAGACGAAGGCGAACTTTGCCGTCACGAATGGCAGGATTGATGTCGTGGCCAATGACCTTGCGGCCCATCGTGCGGAGACGAAGGCGAACTTTGGCGTGACGAATGGGAAGATCGACGCCGTTGCCCGCGACCTCAAGGAGCATCGCGCGGACAGCGCGGCTCACGTTGCGCTGCATTAGTGGCGATGACATTCTCCGCTCCGAAGACCGCCAAACGAATCAGCGACGGCATCTACGAAGTCGGCGCCGGCGCGTGGACGTTTGAGGCGAAGTAGTGCGGTTCAAAGGTTGGAGAAATAGAATGGCAAAGCGAAATGATGGTCTTCTTGAACTGCTTGTGGAGTTGCCTTGGTGGGTCAGCATCACGGTTGGAACGGTCGTCTATGTGGGGTTGAGATTCGTCATTCCCGCAATCACGTTTGAAAATCAAATCTTTAAAGCGCTGGCACCAGTCGCGCCCGCGGTCGCATGGATGGCGGTGCTGTTTCTCCTGCCCGCCGTCTTTTCGTTCTTCAATACAAAACGAAAGAGACGGTTGCTAGACAGTCAGGAGAACCTGAATTCAATCCGATCACTTTCTTGGAGGGAGTTTGAGGAATTGCTTGGCGAAGCCTATCGGCGTCAAGGCTACATCGTTCAGGAGAATTCCGGCGCCGGCCCTGACGGCGGCATAGATCTGATAATTGGGAAGGGGCGTAGCACTTTCTTGGTGCAGTGCAAGCAATGGAAAGCGACCAAGGTCAATGTCTCTGTCGTTCGAGAAATGTTCGGACTCATGGTCGCGCACCAAGCCTCGGGTGTTATCATAGTCAGCTCTGGCATGTTCACGCAGGAGGCGAAGAACTTCGCCGAAGGGAAACCCATAGACCTCGTGGATGGAGAACAACTGATCGGGTTGATTGGAAGCGTTCAATCCTCTTTGCAGAAATCATCACGCCAAATTCCTTTGGACACAGTGCGACGCTGTCCGCAATGCAGCAGTGAATTGGTAATTCGTGAGGCACGGCGAGGAAAGAACGTCGGAAACAAATTCTGGGGATGCGCGAGCTACCCAAAATGCAGATTTATCGAGGATTTCACAGAAGAGTGAGTGTGTTCTGCCATCGCTCCGCGAAGGAAAGCCCGTAGCCGGGGACAACCCGACCATGCCCCAGCGCCCCGGCGCGCCCCGCCTTTCCGCGTTGTATAAATTTGGACTGCGGCACCCCTGTGCCGCTTTGTTGCGCTTCCCTCCATCGATCAACAAAGCGGCAGGAGACTGCCGCAGTCCAAATTCGTGATGCGCGCTTCCGGTCGTTCGTCCCAACACAGGCAAATTTCCGCCAATGCGTCCGGGATTTGTCTCCCGTTTCTTCCAATGATTGGAATTTTGCGGGGGCGGGGGTTCCAATCATTGGAAATTTTAGGGCGCGAGGCGGGGAGAGGCGTCGGGGCGGTTTCGCGGGCTGCGCGGAAGGCCGGGCGGAGGCTCGGGTCGGGCGGCGCGGCGGCGCGCGGGGCTGGGATGAGTGATACACATTATCGTTGCACAGATTTCTAATACTGTGTAAGACTACGGATTGGTCCGCGCTCGGCGCTCTGATGCTGGTGGAGTCTCGATAGTGGCTCGGGCGCTGTGCTTTTGATGTGGTTTAGTCTTACACACGATCACTGCATTAATTTTCAGCAGCGTGTAAGACTCACATCGCATCGTGCGGCAGAGTTTGTGGTGTGATTGAGTCTTACACAGTATTGTTGCACGAGTTTCTGCTGGTGTGTAACACTACGACCGGATGAGATTTTTGGCGTTTTGCTTGGGTTTTGATGGCGGACGGGCGGTTTTTCGGTGGTTTTGTTTGAGTTGAGGCTGGGGGCGGTAGGGCGGGCACTCCGTTGCCCGCCTCGGACGGCACGGAGTGCCGTCCCTGCCTGAAAATTTCAAGGAAGGAGCTTGGCGATGGCTACGAATCGGACGGCGCGGACGGCGTCGGAGCTGGAGGCGGACGGGGAGCGAATGTGCGACGGGCTGCGGGATCATGGGGCGGCTGTCGGGATTAAGTCGAATGTCGAGCCGGTGGTCCGGCCGGTGCTGGAAGCGCTGAAGGCGGCGTCGGCGGCGTTCGGGCAGGCTCAGAGCGAGGAGACGCGGGCGAGTCAGGCGGCGCAGGCGGCGGATGACGCGAATGCGGCGTTCATCGCGCAGTTCGTTCACTGGATGAGCATGCTTTGGGGCGGGCAGTGGAGCGAGCGGTGGATCGGGACGGGGCTGCCGGACCGAGTGGCGGGTGTGCCGCGCACGGTGGCGAAGCGGTTCGTGGCGTTGAACGGGATTGCGGCGTTTCTGGAGGCGCATCCGGAGTTCGCGCTGAGTCATCCGCTGGTGGAGCTTTCCGCGGCGCGGGCACGGGGGTTGTATGAGGCATTTTCGGATTTGGACTCGGCGGCGAATGCGAAGCGGGGGGTGACGGTGGCGGCGAAGATGGCGCGGAATGCGGCGTTCAAGGCGTTCCGCAAGCTATACCGTTACACGATCTGGGAACTGGGCGTGGTGCTGGGCAACGACGATCCGCGGTGGATGATCTTCGGGCTGCGCGTGCCGGATGCGGCGGAGACGCCGGAGGCTCCGCGGACGGTGTCGGCAGAGGCGGTGGGGGGCGGGGCGATTATCGTGAAGACGAAGGGGGCGCGGCGGGCGCGCTCGCTGAATTATTATCGGAAGATCGTGGGCGTGGATGCGGAGCC
Source organism: uncultured bacterium (assembly GCA_903906425.1). Lineage (GTDB taxonomy): Bacteria > Verrucomicrobiota > Kiritimatiellia > CAIVKH01 > CAIVKH01 > CAIVKH01. The sequence goes on along the minus strand of CAIVKH010000002.1, from coordinate 7,748 downwards.
GGTGAAGGTAGAGAATTTCCGCGCGAAGGAATTGCTGATCGACAATCTCCCCGCCCGCGCGACGGTGGAGATCACGATCAGGGGCGTGAACGAGGCGGGCGAGGGCCGCGCGTGCGAGCCGGTGAGCGTGGCGGTGGCCTGAGGTCCGCGCCGGGCAGGCGGGCCGATGCGTGGTTTCCAATGATTGGAACTTTGCGCGGCCGAACTTTTCCAATGATTGGAACTTTTCAATCGCGCGGCATGAGGGCGGGGGCCGGCGGCTGCGGCTCCGGCGCGGGCGCGGCGAAGAGGCCGAGCAGGACGGGAATCGGGCGGGGGCTTCCGCCGGAGGGACGGTTCAGCGCGCGAAGGCCGCGGCCGTCCGCGTTGCATAGCAGGACCGAGCTGCCGCCGCCGTCGAGGTTCACCGCGTCGGTCGCGCCGAGTTCCTTGAGCAGGACGCCGAGTTCGGCTTCGGTCATGCCTTCGCTGTAGTGCGGCTGACGGCCGTCAACGACGACCAGCCAGAGATGGCGGCCCGTGCCGTCAACGCCGACGGCCGAGCGCGGGTGCAAGGCCGTGGCGCGCGAGCCGGGCGGGCGCTGCGGCTGGCCGTCGCGAAGAATTACGGTGAAGCCGGCGAAGGCTTCGGGCGCGTCGGGCGGAACATTCGTGTCGCCGACATGAAAGCGCTCGTCTTTTCCGATCCAGATTGGCGCGTGATAGGAATCCGGTCCGCTGCGCGTGACGCCGCCGGTTCGCGCCCAGCCGCCGATCGTCACCGGCATTCCGCTCGTCCACGGCGGCATCGGTTTCTTCGCCGCATCCGCCGGCATCCGCGACGCGACGTTCGCGTTGATCGCCGCAATCGCCCCCGCTTCCTTCGCCAGCTTCACCGGCGACGTCATCGCCGCCTCGGCCGGCCCGTCGCCATCGGGATCGGGCGCGATGATGGCGCGGGCGTGCAAAGCGCCGGACCCGATCTGCGCCTCGACGACATGAATCCGCAGCGCGCGCGGCACGGTGCGCACCATTCCGGTGACGGATAGATTCGGAACGGCGGCGGCGGGTGAATCGGCGGTGCAACGGATCGGCAAGGCCAGAAGAACGAGCGCGGCGAACCACCACGGAAGAAACATTCCACAGCGCAGGCGCACAAGCTTCCGGAAACCGCTCATCATTTCTTCACGACTTTGGACCAGGCGTCCTTGAGGTTGAAGACAGGCGCGCCGGGCTTGGAGTCGAATTCGTCGGCGTTCATTTTGCAGGATCTGTTCCAATGCCGAGATATTTCCTGATGTGCCGCGCGAGATGTTCGTCAATTTCGGCATGGCGCGGCACGGGTTGTCGCTGGCCGGTGATCGGGTTGTAGTAGATGTCATGTCCGCCGCCGGAGCGCAGCAGGCGGCAGCCTTCGCGTTCGAGCAGGCGGACGAGTTCGCGGCGCTTCATACGGCGATGGCTTTTAGCTGATGCTCCTCGGGCACATCGTCCATCGCCATCAGGTTGAAGGCATCTTTCAAATTCTCTTCCAGTTCCTTGAGGGTGCGCCCCTGCGTCATGATTTCGGGATGCTCGCGCAGTTTGCCAAGCCAGAACTTTTCGCCCTTCCAGTAGATCATGGTCATCTTCGTTTTCATGGCATCATCCTACTTCGCAGAATCGGGCACCTCAAGCAATCCAGCCCGGCTCCCAGCGCATCATTTCTTCGCGGTCTTGGCCCACGCTTCTTTCAGCGTGACGGTGCGGTTGAAGACGGGCGCACCGGGTTGGGAGTCGAATTCGTCGGCGACGAAGTAGGCGATGCGTTCGAATTGGAATTTCTCTCCGGGCTTCGCGTCGGCGAGCGAGGGTTCCACGAACGCTTTCGTCACTTCGAGCGAGTGGGGATTCAGGAACGTTTTGAAATCCTGCTCCGCGCCGTCGGGTTTTTCGACGGTGAACAGGCGGTCGTACAAACGGACTTCGACCTGCCTCGCGTGTTTCGCGGAGACCCAGTGGATCGTGGCCTTCACTTTCATCTCGGTGGTCGGCGGCGACCATTTGCAGATGACGTTCGTGACTTCGCCGGCGGAATTTTTCTCCACGCGCAGGCAGGTGAGGAACCCGGCATTGCGGATTCGGACGGAGCCGCCGGGGGTGAGGCGGAAATATTTCGGCGGCGGGACTTCCATGAAGTCTTCCTGCTCGATGAACAGCTCCGACGAAAACGGAATCGCGCGCGTGCCGGCGGATTCGTCCTCGGGATTGTTGTGGCCGGTGATCGTGTCGGGAATTTCGGCGGCGTTCTCGATCGTGACTTTCAGCGGCTTCAAGACGGCCATGCGGCGCTGCGCGATTTTGTTGAGATCTTCGCGCAGGCAGTGTTCAAGCAGCGCGACGTCGGTGAGGCTGACGAATTTTGTGACGCCGACGATATCCACAAAATTGCGGATCGCGGCGGGGGTGTAACCGCGGCGACGCAGGCCGGACAGCGTGGGCATCCGCGGATCGTTCCAGCCGTTGACGAGTTTCGTTTCGACGAGTTCGAGCAGCTTGCGTTTGCTCATCACGGTGTAGGTCAGATCGAGCCGCGCGAATTCGTACTGGTGCGGACGGACCGCGACGCCTTCGAGGTTCTCGATGACCCAGTCGTAGAGCGGGCGATGCACCTCGAACTCGATCGTGCAGAGCGAATGCGTCACACCCTCAAACGCGTCCTCGAGCGGATGCGCGAAGTCGTACATCGGATAAACACACCATTTGTTTCCGGTGTGCGGATGTTCCTCGTGAAGGATGCGATAAATCACCGGATCGCGCAGATGGATGTTCGGCGATGCCATGTCGATCTTCGCGCGCAGGCACATTTTGCCTTCTTCGATTTTTCCGTCGCGCATCTGGCCGAACAAGTCGAGGCTCTCCGCGACGGGCCGGTTGCGAAACGGACTTTCCTTGCCGGGCCGCGTCGGCACGCCGCGATATTCCTTCCAGTCGTCCTGCGGCACTTCGCAGACGTAGGCCTTGTCGCGCCGGATCAGCGACTCGGCGAACTCGTACATCTTGCCGAAAAAATCCGAGGCGTAGAAGAAGTGATCGCCCCAGTCGAAACCGAGCCAGCGCACGTCGGCCTCGATGGACTTGATGTATTCCATCTCCTCCTTCGCCGGATTCGTGTCGTCCATGCGCAGGTGGCAGCGCCCGCCGAATTCCTTCGCCATCCCGAAATCAATGCAGATCGCCTTCGCGTGGCCGATGTGCAGATAGCCGTTCGGCTCCGGCGGAAAGCGCGTGACGATGGAGGAATATTTTTTTGCCGCCAGATCGTCAGAAATGATCTGCCGGATGAAGTGCTGCGGTGCCGCTGATTTTTCTTCGCTCATGTTTTTCACCAATAAATTCAAATGTGTTGCGAGGTCTCAATATGACGTATCCGCAACCCGACTCAACAAACTTTCGCACGTCGCGAGACTGTGAAGCTTGTGTTAATTTGAAGCCAGCGACAGGAGATGATCAATGAGCGATCAACCAACAGGCGAACCGAGAATCAATCCGGCCGGCGAGACCGGCGCGAAAACTTCTTCGACAAAGGAGACGGCGCAGGAAATCGCGCACAAGGCCGCCGAGCAGACGAAGCGCGCCGCGCGCGCCACGGGAAAATCGTTTCTGAACATCTTTCACATCTGGGCGAAGCTTGCGCCCGATCCCGTCGGCCGCTCGCCGCAAGCCGTCAGCGATATTGGCGCGAGCGAGGCTTGGCAGTCGCTCGCGTGGGTGGTCGTGCTCTATGCCATCACGCTTCCATTCACCGAATATCACTCGCTCCCGCTGCTGTTCCGCCACAACCACAATTTCGTCGCCTACGCATTTCATGGCATCGCAATGTGCGTGGCCATGACCGCCGCGGTCTTCGGCGCATCGAAAATATTCGGCGGAAAATCCACGCTCGAAAACTCCGCGTTCGCGGTTTCGATTTCGCTGATTCCGCAATGGATCACGTTGAGCGCCACCACCTGCTTCTTCGACTGGACACACACGTGGATATTCGCCGTCATCGGCCTCGGCTCGTGCGTCGGTCTGTTCATGATGTACGCAATTTTCACGCGCGCCTTCGGCCTGACCGACCGCCGCGCCACGCTGGCCGTACCGCTCGCCCTCGGCCTCGGCGCCGGCGTCGCGTTCTATCTCGGCAAAATTATTTCGTGAAGTTCGGTGGGGCGAACCGTCCCGGTGAGCCGTCTTCGAAACTTCCAATGATTGGAAATTCCGGTCGCGCAAACTTCCAATCATTGGAAGTCTGCGTCGCGATTATTCTGCGCCCTTGATGAAGCCGGCATCGGCCCAGTCGGCGTGATCGGCCTTGTCGCCGTCGCCGGCGTCATCAACGACCAGCCGCAGTTCCTTGAATCGTGAATTCAATTCGACGTCAATGTTCCACGAACGGATTTTGCCGGACTTCAGCTCCGGTGTTTTCGCCAGCAGCACCGGCGGCTCGCCCATTTCCTTCACGTCGCCATAGACCTCGAAGACGACGCTTGAGCGCTCGTCGTCGCGCTTCTCGTCATCGAGACCGGCGACCGCGACGAAACGTTTTGCGCCAGCCGGAATTTTATAAACGAGCAGCGATTTCGCGTGGGTGCCGATTCCTTTTTCGTAGTGGACGCCGTCCACCGTCAGCGGCTTGCCTTCGATTGATTTGTCGCTCTGCGGTTTTCCGAAGCCGCTCTGCGCGGTTTCAGGTTTCAATGACGAAATCTGGATTTGCGGTGCCGGCGGTTTCGGCAGGCGCGCCGGTTCGGCCGCGGTCGCAACTTCGACCGCGGCCGGATCGGACACCGCGCCGCCCCAGCCAAGCGCGGCCACGGTGTAGCGATATTTCTTCCCGTGCCCGATGGTCGAATCCACGAAAGTTCCCTTCACGCTTTCGAACGTCGCGCCGTCATCGCGCGTAATCCGGTAGCCGTCCGCGCCGCTTTCCTGCCAGCTCAGCGTCACGAATTCAAAGGTCGGTTCGGCTTTCAGCCCGGTCACAGGTTTCGGCGCGGGAATTTCGACGCGGGATTTTTCGAATTTGATCTGCCACAAAATTTCGCGCGACGTCGCGCTGGAAATCTTCGCGCGAATCCGCGGGCCGTCCTGTTTGATTTCCGCTTTCGCGTCCGAACCCGGCACGGAAAATTCCTTCGCAGTCCACGAATCGCCGACCGGAACGATCACGCGCAGCTCGTACGGATCGTTCGCGACGACGCGGCTTTTTCCGCTCAGCGTCTTCGCCGCCTCGTCCCATTTTTCCTCGATCACGTCCACGATGCCCTGCGTGACGTGGCGCGATGTGCTCAGAAGTTGCGGCGCGGCGGACGCGGGCCGGATTGCGAGAACGCGACAGGATGCCGCCGGCAGCGTTGCGTGAAGTTCGCCGCTGAACGGCGCGAGAAATGTGTCCGACCAGAAATCGAACGCGACATATTCCTTCGCCGCCGGCAGGCCGAGGCGCGCCGTCGAAATCGAAATGTCCACGGGCTTCTTCTGCTCCCAGTTGATCAGCGCGACGACATCGCGGCGCGGCTGCCTGCGCGTGTCGGTGAGAACCCAGATGCGCGCCGGATCGTTTTCGAAATAGTCCGCGGGCCGCGCGGCGAGGCCGTGCGCGGGCATCGTGCGCTTCAAAATGTCGAGCCGCTCGGCGGGCAGATCGGGCATCCAGTCGCTGTTGTAAAAAAGATCGCCGGTGATCGCCGTGAAGCTGGCGTTGACGCGCGCCTGTTCGAGCGGCGTTTTCGTGCGGACGCTGACGCAATCGGGATCGTTTTGCCAGACGCGGCCCTGCAGGAAATAATTTCGCGACGCGTGCGGCGCGCCGATGTGGCCCGCGCCGGTGTCCGGGCCGACGCGCATCGCGTCCAGAAGTCCGAACGCACCGCCGAACGAGCGCATGTTCTGCGAGACGCAGCAGCCGAGCAGGAACACATCGGGCCCGGCGGTCTGGCGCACGAGTTTGAGTCCATCGCGATAGGCCTCGATCTGCGTCTTGTCGGGATCGGCGGGCGCGGCCTCGCCCATCTCGTCCCACTTGTATCCGTTGTTCACGTACATCAGCCGCGTGCCGGTGCCGGTCCAGAGTCCGTCCATCTTGAAAACCTTGTAGCCCCACTCATGCGCGATGCGGTGGACGAGATTCTTCAAATAGTCGCGCGCGCCGGGCACGGTCATGTCGAGGCACGTTCCGCCCCATCGCGCCTCGAACGGTTTTCCGTCCTTGTCCTTGTAGAACCAGTCCTGGTGATCGAGGAAGAACGTGTCGTAGGAAGTTCCCGCGAACGGCATGAACCAGATGCCGGGCGTGAGCCCGAGCTTGCTGATGTTCTCGGCGGTCGCCTTCATTCCCGACGGATACGGCCCGTTCGTCTTCGCATTCATGAACTCGCGGCACGGCCCGTTCTTGCTCTTGCCCGCCTGCCAGTGATCGTCGATCTGGACGAAGTCGAAGCCGAAAGGCTTCAGCTCCTTCGCCGCGAACGCCGCAAGCTCGGCGAGATTCGTTTCATCGCACGCGCCGGAATGCTTCTCCGTGTACCACGTGCAGAAGCCGGACGGCTGCGGCGGCAGCTTGATCGCATAATTCTTCGCCACCGCGTCGGCCCACGCCTCCAGCCCGATCCGCGCATCGTCGAAGAACCCGACCGCCAGCGTCTCGGTCTCCGCGCTCGCGCCCGGCTTGATCCGCAGCCTGCCATAATCAACCTGCGCCTCGATCCGCACCTGCCCGTTCGACACCGGCGAAAGCACCACCCCGCTGCCGCGGTCATGCGTCAGCCACGCCGCCACCACGCCGCTGCGCGACTGCGGCTCGGCCACCGCCAGCCACGCATAGCTGCCGGTATTCTTTTCCACATCGAGCAGCCCGCCCGTGCCGATGGCCTTCAACTCCGACGCCGGCCTCCCCAGATCGAGCGCCGCGGAAAACAGCGCAACCTGGTTCTCCACCCTCGCCTCGCCGCCGCCGTTGCGCAGCGACGCCTTGAACAGCGCGAACGGCACATTCGGAAACACCATCGCGCTGACGCTCCCGTCCGCCGACGCCACCTCGATCACCTGCCCGCCGCCGAAAATACGATCGTCCACCTTCCCGGCCCGCGCCTCGCCCCTCGCCTCGCGGACCTTCCCGTCCGTCGCGAACGCCCTGCCCCGCGCATCCGACAGCGTGAACCGCCCCCCGTCATACGAAACGGAAAGCGCGTCATTCCTGATCGTGACCGGCGCCGCCTGCGCGGCCGCCGCAAAGAACGTGAAAACAATCGGGGCGATTTTCCTGACAGTCATATATTGGATCTCCATTCGATGCCCCGCAGCATTCCAATGATTGGAAAAAGTGAAAGCCCAAACTTCCAATCATTGGAGAAATCAGATGCGCAAGTTGCCAAGCATTGGAAGAAACCCTGCCAATGATTGGAAACTCTGGAGACGGCGCGCCCTCACGCCGTCAAGGTGGAGCGCGCGCTCCGCTTCACCCCAACGGGGTGACAAGCCTCCAGCCCAGGGTTGGCCGTCCTCGGCCTACCCTGGGAAATGGTGAAAGAATAAATCTGGAACCCTGAAAGGGTTCAAGCATCCGGCCATCATCCGCCTTCCGGCTTCAACCCATTCAGGGTTGTTACATCAGATAAGATGATTATTCACGCGCATCTTTTCCCAGGGTAGCTCGAAGACTCGCAACCCTGGGCTGGAGGCTGTCAACCCCTTTGGGGTTCATTTCGGTTCGGCCCAGCCAGGCGGCGCGGTGAGCCACCGCGCCC
>CAIVKH010000001.1 GCA_903906425.1 uncultured bacterium | reverse complement strand
TTGCGCGCAAATCCGGCCGGATGCGGCGCAAGAAGCACATTTATACAGAGGGAGTTATGCCTAATCCTTGGATTCCGCACTTCGACGACCCCGCCGTGCGCTTTGACCGCGGCTGGCTGTGGCCGAGCGAAGAAGAGATTTTGGCTGCCAGAACGCAGCCGACTAAGAAAGGAAACATGATAACGCAAAGATACTATCCGACGAAGGCCGCCGAGCAGATACGATGGAATGACAATTTCATCCTCAAGCTGCCGCTGTATGAAACCGTGTTGAACCTCGTGGGGGCGCACGTTGATGCGTGCATCGCCTCGCTGAAGTTCGTCAACTATGTGCTCAGCGTATGGCTGGTGGCCGTGCGCGACTTCGGGCCGGCCGCCACCAGCGCCACCGACCTGCTGCTCTATGGCAGCGGTCCGGACGCCGTCGTGCTGCCCGGCTTCACCGCCCCCGCGTTGCCCGCAGGCGTGGCCGGCGTGCCGCCCGGCGCGCTCGTGCGCCTCTTTGACCTGGTGCAGCTCATCAAGAGAAGCCCCGGCTACACCGACATCATCGGCAAAGACCTCGACATCATCGGCCCGGAAGTCACCCCGCTGGACGTGACGGCCGCCCAGCCCGCCTTCACCCTCGAAATGCGCGCCGGACACGTCTTCGTCAAATGGACCTGGCAGGGCATGCACGGCCAGGCCAGCGCCATCGAAATCCATGTGGACCGCGCCGACGGCAAGGGCTTCGTCCTTCTGACCATCGACACCACCCCCGGCTATCTGGACACCCAGGACCTGCCCGCCGCCGCCGCCAAATGGACTTATAAGGCCATCTGGCGCGACGGCGACGCCCGCATCGGCCAGTGGAGCAACCCCGTCAGCATCACCGTCGGCGGCTGAGTGGACAAGGTGGCCCGCGCGCTCCACCACGCGGGCCATGCCGCCGCGCGGAGCGCGACGGCCACCATAAGTTCCAATGATTGGAAGAGTGCGGCCCCGCCAACTTCCAATCATTGGAAGAAAGCGGGAAGGGCTAAGAACGGTTCGCCCGTGCGTGCAGCGGTCGGATGAAAGCTCGAAGCGGCTTGATTCGCTGCTGACGGACGTGGTAGATATCTTGTCCATCCGAACCGACAAAGGCGTTGATGCAGCCGGCAAAATAAAATGAAACCATGTCCGGACCACTAATCTGATTTGAGGATTGAATCACAGGTGCTTTTCATGCGCCCGTTAACTGCTAACTTAGCGACTGACCCCATTCTGAAATGTTGGAGAAGAGCTTCCTAATTACATCATCCCTTTGGAAATGCCGCCTGATATATTTTCCCAATGAAAAGGACCCTACACATAAAACTACTCATTTGCATGGGTACAATCTCAGTTGCAATATTAGCGTTGCTTTTTATTCCAGCCACGCAATTGCGTACGAAACTGATTCGACTCGATGTCAGGGCTGGCAGTACGTTTGGTATTTCTCTCTTGGCTGGCGCGGGGCCGGCGCGAATCATGGTCGAGAATGATCTTGTGCGACATGCCTATGACATCGGTCCACATGACGCGCTTGACGCATTAGTTGCAATGAAGGCGGATTCCGCAGTTCCCTTGGTGCTGGGCATGGGCGGGGTTTCGCACGCCGGCTTTAGTGCGTCATATGATTCCGAGGTTCGGCTTGTTGCGCTTGGCCAAAAATCGGTGGATTACATTCTATCTGACAGCTGCTTGACCAACAATGTGGCCGATCCGCGGCGGAGTGCGTTTGTCCTTTTGGCCATCAAGGGTGTTTCTGCGCGGCACATCGTCGAGCGACGAATCTGGGCTGAATCGCGTGCGCAACAGACATCGAATCTCATTGCCATACGTGACTGTATCAATCAATTCATTCTCCTTGCCGGCGCGACGAATGATGTGATTTTCCGGTATCAGGATAGCAAGCTTCTTGAAAAGTTTGTCCATGATCTCCGAACAGAGCGTCCGGCGCGGGGTCTAGTCCGGCGCGGGGTCAGTCGTTAAGATAACAGTTAGTGTAGTAGCAGAGTGGTCAGAGAACATGAAAGGCGGTTGAACCGACCGCGTCGGCAAGCCTCTGGCAGTCCGGCCGAATCCTGTTGGGACTGGAGTGTCTCCCCGCGCTGCTGATCCGCAAATCCGCTCGCGACGCCGGTCAATTTTTGCCATCCGGCAGTCAACGTGCGCCATGTACGCGGCGGCGGCGGAATCCTAGATTGCGTTCATGAAACTTTCGGAATTTGGACGGACGGGGCTGAAGCTGCCCCGCATTATTTTCGGCACAAGCTGCCTCGGCAATCTCTACGAAGCGCTGCCGTGGGAAACGAAACTCGGAATTCTGCGCGAAATTTTTACGCGCGTTCCTGCGCCCGCCGTGCTCGACTCGGCCGGAAAATATGGCGCCGGTCTCGCGCTTGAAATGATCGGGCGCGGGCTGCGCGAACTCGGCATCGCGCCGGAAAACGCCGTCATCAGCAACAAGCTCGGCTGGCTGCGCGTTCCGCTGAGCGGGCCGGAGCCGACGTTCGAGCGCGGCGTCTGGGCCGAGTTGAAACACGATGCCGAACAGCACTTCAGCTACGACGGAATCATGAAATGTTGGCAGCAGGGCTGTGAATTGCTCGGCGGAAAATATCGCCCGCAGCTCGTCTCCGCGCACGATCCCGATGAATACATCGCGATGGCGAAGACCGACGGCGAGCGCCGTCAGTGCTGGGCGAACATCCTCGAATCGTACCGGGCGCTGGCCGATTTGAAAAAACGCGGCGATGCCCGCGGCGTCGGCGTCGGCTCGAAAGACTGGCGCGTGATCCGCGAGCTTTCCGAGAAAGTCGATCTCGACTGGGTGATGTTTGCGTGCAGCTTCACGATCTACAATCACCCGCCCGAACTGCTCGCATTTATCGAGTCGTTGCGTCGGCGCGGCGTCGGCATCGTCAATTCCGCGGTGTTCAACGCGGGCTTCCTGACCGGCGGGAAATTTTTCGACTACCGCATTCCCGATCCGAACAATCCGGCCGACAAGAAACTTTTCGAGTGGCGCGAACAATTCCTCGCGCTGTGCCGCCAGCACGATGTTTCGCCGTCTGTGGCGTGCGTCGAGTTCGGCCTTTCCGCGCCGGGCATCGCGGCGGTTGCGCTCAACACCAGCAAGCCCGCGCGCGTGGCCGACAACGTTGCGTTTGTCGAAACGACCGCGCCCCGTGTATTCTGGACCGCGATGAAAGACGCGGGCCTCATCGCCCGTGATTATCCGCACCTCGGCTAGGAGACGACCATGGTCATTGATTCACACCACCATTTCTGGCGCTACACCGTTGAAGAATTCGGCTGGCTCGACGATTCGATGGCGAAGATCCGCCGCGATTTTCTGCCCGAAGATTTGCGCGCGGAAATTCGCGGCGCGGGCGTGGATGGCGTCATCAGCGTGCAGGCGCGGCAGACGCTCGAAGAAACGCGATGGCTGCTCGGCCTCGCCGAAAAGAACGATTTCATCAAGGGCGTTGTCGGCTGGGTGCCGCTGCAATTTCCGACCTTCGCGACCAGTTCGCAGTTTCCAACCGTTGGAAAAATTCTGGACGAAATTTCCAATCATTGGAAATTGCGCGGCGTGCGGCACGTCTGCCAGGGCGAGCCGGACGGCTTCATGCTCGGCGATGCGTTTAACGAAGGCGTCGGTCTGCTGGCCGAATACATGCTCGTCTATGACATTTTGATTTTCGAGCGGCAGTTGCGCGAGGCGACGCAATTCGTGGACCGGCATCCCGGCCAGAGATTCGTGCTCGATCACATCGCGAAGCCGCGCATCAAGGAAAACTCGCTCGATCCGTGGCGCGCAAACATCCGCGAACTCGCACGGCGGCCGAACGTCTATTGCAAAATTTCCGGCATGGTCACCGAAGCGGATTTCAACCTCTGGTCGCCGACGCAGCTCGCGCCGTATTTCGAAACTGTGCTCGAAGTTTTCGGCCCGCAGCGACTGATGCTCGGCAGCGACTGGCCCGTCTGCCTCGTCGCGTGCGACTACGCGCGATGGATCGGCGTTGTGAAAAGCTGGATCGCGAGACTATCCGCAAGCGAGCAGGCGCGAATCCTCGGCGGCACCGCAGCCGAGGCCTACGGTCTGGAATGACCGCTCACCACGTTCGCGAGGCGGCGATGATCGCGAGCGTTTCGTTTCCGAATCGCGCAAGTTTCGCCGGCCCGATGCCGCGGACTTTTTGCAACGCTTCTGCATCGGCGGGCAGCGTGCGCGCAAGATCGCGGAGCGTGCGGTCGGAGAAAATCAGATAGGCCGGAACGCCGCCCATTTCATCCGCTTTTTCGCGCCGCCATGCCCGGAGTGCTTCAAATGCTCTTTCGTCGAATGGCGACAAATCATCTGGCAATTCGGCGCGACGCGACGATGACGCAGAGACTTTTTTCTGGCGGCGATCCGGCAGATGAATCGGAATTGATTTCTTCAGCCGCATCACGTCATCGCCGAGCGGCGCGAGCGAGATCGTCCGGTATTCATCCTTGCTGACTTCGATGCAGCCGGCCTCGATCAGCGCGTCGAGAAGCGACCAGACGTAATCGCTGCCTTCGTCGGCCAGCAGATTGTAGGTCGAAAGCTTGTCGAGTCCGGCGGCGATGATCTGTTTCGCGGTCGAACCGGTGAGCACTTGCGTGACGCGACCGCGGCCGTAGCGGCCTTTCATCCGTGCGACGCAACTCAGCGTCTTTTGCAAGATGACGACTTCCTCATCGTCCGGCAGCCGCGCCTCGGACCGCGATTTTCCATGGCAGTTGTCGCACATCGTGCAGGTCGGATGCTCCGAAGTGTCGCCAAAATAATCCAAAATGAAACGGTGGCGGCAGCCGCGCGCATCGGCATAGCGGACCATCTTTGCGAGTCGGTGCTCATCGCGTTTCCGCTTTTCTTCGAGCGCCGTGAAATCAATCGCCGCTTCATCCGGCCCGCGACTGATGAGCTGATAGATCGCAGCTTTTCTTGTCGGATCGTATTCGCGTTTGATGACGCCGGATTTCTCGAGCAGCGCGATGGCTGTCGAGATCGCCATGTCGTTTGTCTTCCCCTCGATTTGTTCGCCGATGATTTTCGCGTCGAGTTCGGCCGGTCCGTTGGCACACGAGCGACGGATGAAATCCAGCGTCGAGCGGATCAAGTCCGGCGGCGGATTCGATCCTTCGAGGAAGAATTCCTGTGTCCGCAAATCAGCGTAGTTGAAAAGCAGATCGCAAAAGGCAGCTTCGCCATCGCGGCCAGCGCGGCCGGCTTCCTGATAATACGCCTCGACGCTGCCGGGAATGTCGTAGTGAATCACAAACCGGATGTCGGGCCGGTCAATGCCCATGCCGAACGCGTTCGTCGCAACGATGAGCGGATGCGGCGAGGAAATGAAACGATCCTGCGCTGTGTGGCGGTCGGAATCGGGCATCCCGGCGTGGTACATGATCGGGTTCAAATTCAGCTTCGCCAGCTCGCTCGTGACGCGTTCGACATTCTTTCGGGTCGAGCAATAGACGATTCCATTTTTTTGCTCGCGAGCGGCCTTTTCGATCCGGCCGAGTTTGTCTTCGCGACCGCTCACGCGCGTGACGCTGAACGTCAGGTTGTGCCGTGCAAAACCGCTGACGAGAACTTGCGGCGTTGTCCGGCCATTCTTTCCGAGCTCAAGCTGTGCGACGATGTCATCGCGGACGTCTGGTGTTGCCGTGGCGGTAAGCGCGGCGACGGGCGGCTGGCCGAGTTCAGCGAGCGCGTGTTTCATCCGTAAATAGTCGGGTCGAAAATCATGGCCCCATTGCGAAATGCAATGAGCCTCGTCGAGCGCGAACAGCGCGATGGAAAGCGGCGAAAGCGCGCGGACGAAACGTTCGCTGCGGAAACGTTCCGGCGCGATGTAAACGAGCCGGTAATCGCCGCGTGCCATGCCTGAAATCCGTTCGTCCATCGCGGATTCGCTGAGCGTCGAGTTGATCGCCGTCGCGGGAATTCCGCGCGCGATGAGCGCGTCGACCTGGTCTTTCATCAGCGCGATGAGCGGCGAGACGACGACGGTGATGCCGTCGAGTATCAGCGCGGGAAGCTGGTAACAGAGCGATTTGCCTCCGCCGGTCGGCATGACGATGAGCGAATCCTGTCCGGCGAGAATCGCGCGGATGGCCAGTTCCTGGCCGGCCAGAAATCCGGCGAAGCCGAAATGCTTTTGTAATTTTTCGTGAAGCGGATCCACAATTGTTCCTGAAACTTTGAAACAGAATTAACAGGATTTACGGGATCGCGGCAGAAGAAAGATTTCAGCGCGGCGGCATGATCGTGTATGAGACACGGAATGAACGGGGCACAAAAACGGATTTTGCTTTTGTCGGCGAGCGCCGGCACGGGGCACGTGCGGGCGGCTCAGGCGATCGAGAAGATTTGCCGCGAGCATGCGGGCGTTGCTGCGGTGGAAAATCTGGATTCGCTCCAGCATTCGAATCCGGTGTTCCGGCGGGCGTATTCGGATTTGTACATCAAAATGGTGAAGGCCACGCCCACGATGGTTGGATGGGTTTTCAATCAGACTGACGAGCCGTGGAAGACAGACAAATGGCGGCTGGTGCTGGACCGGTTGAACACCGCGCCGCTGGTGAAGAGAATCCGCGAGTTCGAACCGGACATCTGTATTTGCACGCATTTCCTGCCCGCGCAAATCATCGGCAGCCTCGTGCGGCGAAACCGGCTCGAAACGAAACTGGCGATCGTTGTGACGGATTACGACATCCACGCGATGTGGCTTTCGAAATTGTTTCACCACTATTTCGTCGCGCTGGACGAGGCGAAGGCGCATTTGGCGATGCTGGGCTTTCCGCCGGGCCGGATCACGGTTTCCGGAATTCCGGTTGATCCGGTTTTTTCGGAGCGGAAAAATTCGGCGGCCCTTCGCGAGAAGCACGGGCTGCGAAAAGATCTCCCGGTGATTCTGGTTTCCGGTGGCGCGCTCGGTGTCAGTTCGGCGGAGACGATGGTTCGCGTTCTCGGACATTTGCAGTCGCCGGCGCAGATCGCAGTGATTTGCGGGAAGAGCGAGGAATTGCAAAACGAAGTTCGAAGCGTCGCGGACAAACTGGACGCGTCGCACCTGAAGTTTCATGTGATGGGTTACACGACGGAGATGGACGAGTGGATGAAGCTGTCCGACTTGTTCATCGGAAAACCGGGCGGGTTGACGACCTCCGAGGCGATGGCGTGCGGTTTGCCGATGGTGGTGTTTCAGCCGATTCCCGGCCAGGAAGAACGCAATAGCGATCACCTGCTGGAGCGCGGCGCGGCGGTTCGATGCAATCAGGTCTCGACGCTGGCGTACAAGGTTGATCAATTGCTGCAAACCCCGACGCGCTTGCGGCGGATGAGCGAGGCGGCGCGTTCGCTTGGCCGGCCGGATGCGGCGCGCGTCGTTGTTGACACACTTCTCGCTTCCGACGAATCGCCGGTCGTGATCAGCCGTCCGCACCGGCGGAAGATACGGAAGGAATTTAAGTGAGCGAGAAGAACGAACAGCCGACCGGCAAGGATACGGATTTCAAGACCGTCGCGACGAACCGCAAGGCTTCGCACGATTATTTTCTGCTCGAAAAAATCGAGGCGGGCATCGCGCTGATGGGCTGCGAGGTGAAGTCGGTGCGCGCGGGGCTCGTGAGTCTGAACGAGGCGTATGCGGATGTTTCAAACGGCGAGGTCTGGCTGCACAGCCTGCACATCCAGCCCTATGCTCACAGCCGGAACGACACGTATCAGCCGGCGCGCCCGCGGCGCCTGTTGCTGCACAAGGAACAAATCGCGCGGCTGTTCGCAAAGGTGACGGTGAAGGGCCATTCGCTCATTCCCGTGCGCGTTTATCTGACGCGCGGCAAGGTGAAGGTCGAACTGTCGCTGGCCAAGGGCAAGAACGTGGCGGACAAGCGCGACACTCTGCGAAAAAAAACGAGCGATCGCGAGGCGCGCCGCGCGATCGCGAGCCGGGGCAAAGACTGAATTTTCCAATCATTGGAAAAGACGAGCGCGCAAATTTCCAATCATTGGAAGCTGCAGGATTTGATTTTTCCAGTGATTGGAAGTTGTGTATTGAGATTCGTCCGTGAGTTGCGTCAGAAGAACCCTTGAAGGAATTGATATGAAAACTGTGTCGTTCGCCGCATTCATTGCCATCGCTCTTTCCACCGCGGCTTCCGCGGGCGTGCTTCACCAGTGGCAGGAATCGGTTTTTGTGAACGGGAGCAACTGCGTGGTGAACGGGCGGCAGGTTGCCGGCGCGGACGGGGTCGAATCCACGGAGTACACCTTCGCAAATGGGACGCGGCTGCCGGCCGCGTTCGAGACGGCACACCAGAAGCGTTGGCAGAATGTGGCGCGGCCCATGGCCGGTCGGCCGGCGGCGATAACGCAGCAGCGCACGGTTCCGGAACCGGTTTCGGTGCGCGAGCGGATCGTTCAACCGAGCGAGGCCGTGGTGCTGGCGGCGCCGGACCTGACGGCGATCTTGCGCGAAGACGCCCTGAACTCCGTGGCAAAGCAGCCGCGCGCGCGCCGTATTGGAATTGTTCGCGACCTGCCATCGCCGGTTGTGGTGAACGGCTCGTCGCTGTGGATGCCGACGAGCGACGGAGGATGGGTTTATACGCTGCGATTGAGTTCGAGTGGAGCGGAGGCTGTCCGCGTGGCCATCGAAAATGCCAGCGTGCCGGCTGGGGCGCAGTTCATCGTTTTTCAAACTGGGAATCCGGCGCAACGGCGCGGGCCATATTCGAAGGCGGAACTTGCGGCGGCGCCGCGGTTCTGGGCCGAGTCCATCTGGGCGTCGGACTTGACGCTGGAGTGCTCGCTGCCGCCGAGCGTTTCGCCGCGTGAGGTTTCTTTCGCGGTGCGGCAGATCGGGCACACCTATGTGCGCGCTTCGTCCAGCCAGGCTGGCGCGCAGTTCTGCGAGAACGATGTGAATTGTTACCCCGCGTGGTCGAACGAAGCCGCGGCAGTTGCGTTAATCACGCTTGTTGATCAGGGCGCCCAATATCTTTGCACGGGCTGCCTGCTGGCGGACAGCGATCCGTCGGATGCCAACACATATTTCATGACGGCGAATCACTGCGTCGGCGACCAGACCATCGCCAGCACGGTCGAGTTCTACTGGCTCGATCAAACGTCCGCGTGCAATGGAACGCCGCCGAGTCTCAGCACCGTGCCGACCACCACCGGCGGCGGAACGTATCTGGCAGGCGCGACATATCAGCAGGCAAATGATTTCAGTTTCATGCGCCTCGTCCAACAGCCGCCGGCGGGAACCTTTCTGGCCGGCTGGTCCACGGCCACGCCCGCCAACAGCGATACGCTCACCGTCGTCCATCATCCGAACGGATCGTGGACGCGCATCAGCTTTGGAAACCTGTCCGGCGCGCAGGACCCGAATTTCTGGGGCGTGCAATGGTATAGCGGCGTGACGGAAAAAGGCAGCAGCGGCAGTCCGCTGTTCAATCCCGCTCATCAATTCCTCGGCCAGCTCTATGGCGGAACATCCTATTGCTGGAATCAAAGCGGCCTCGACGACTTCGGCCGCTTCGACAAATCATGGCCGATCGTGAAGCAGTGGCTGACTCCAGGCGCTCCGCTCACCCTACTGAATTTCCCCACCAAGCGCGATTATGACGGCGACGGCAAAGCCGATCTGAATACCTACCAATCCTCGGACTCCACCTGGTTCCTCTTCAAGAGCACGGCGGGCTTTCAGACATTTCATTTCGGATATTCCGGCGTCATTCCCGTCGTCGCCGATTTCGATGGCGACGGCAAAACCGACGCGGCCTATTACGATCCTCCCTCCGGCCTGTGGTACTGGTTCGGCACCAAGACGGGATATCACTTCACGCAGTTTGGCCACAGCGGCACGATTCCCGTTCCCGCCGATTACGACGGCGACGGGAAAACCGACCTGGGCGTTTTCGAGCCCGCCTCCGGCCTGTGGCACATCTTCCGCAGTTCACTTGGCTACACGAATTATCAGTTCGGTTACTCGGCTTCGATCCCCGTTCCCGCCGACTACGACGGCGACGGCAAGGCTGACGTTGCCGTGTTCGATCCGGCGAACAGCATGTGGTACATCCTCCGCAGTTCCGCGGGATTCACCCAGTCGCAATTCGGCGGCCTCGGCTTCACTCCCGTTCCCGCCGACTACGACGGCGATCACAAGGCCGACATCGCCGTCTGCGACACCATCGCCGGTCACTGGTATGTTTCCGGCAGCACGGGCGTGTTCATTGACCGCGTCTTCGGAGGCAACGCCACCATTCCGATTTCTGGCGACTACGACGGCGATGGCAAAGCCGACTTTGCGACCTACCGGCTCAGTACCGGCACCTGGAACATTCTGTCGAGCCTCAACAATACGACCAACATTACCAGCTTTGGCTGGTCCGGCGCGCCGCCCGTTGGCGTTCGCCCGTGAGAATTTTTCGGACCGGCAACATGTTTCAGCGCCACAACTGATCGAACACCCGTTCGGCTGATGGAAGATAGGACTCGGCGGCGATTGCGGCTGGATTGTCTGCGTCTGCGGAAATTTTGTCCCGCTTGAGATTCGCATAAACCGCGCATGACAGGACCACCAGTTGCCAGACGATCATCAGTTTAATCAGTTTCATGTTGCATCTCCGTTTTGAGTCTCGCCGGAAGAAAACGGAGCCGCCTAAAAAAGTTACGAACAGATTGCCAGCCCGGGCCGAACCGTTATTCTCATGGCTCAGGAGCAAACGTGAGCGAAGGAATCGAAAAAACATCCGCCGGTTACGCGCCGGGCACGATGTGGAGCGTCGTGCTCGCCGCCGGCAGCACCGACAGCGTCGTCGCGCGGCCCGCCCTGCAGCAGCTTTGCAGCGCCTACTGGTATCCGCTCTACGGCTTCGTCCGCCGCCAGGGCTTCAACGCCGCCGACGCCGAGGACATCACGCAAAGCTTCTTCATCGGCCTGCTCGAACGAAACGGATTCCGCGGCCTCGACCGCGCGAAAGGCCGCTTTCGCTCATTTCTCCTCGCATCGCTTCGCAACCACATCAACAACGTCCGCGAACACAACAAAGCGCAGAAGCGCGGCGGCGGACGCGAACTCATCTCGCTCGATGCCGCCGCCGCCGAGGAAAAATTCGCGCTTGAACCCGCCGATCCCGCCGACACGCCTGAAAAAATATTCGACCGCCAGTGGGCGCTCGCGCTCCTCGATCGCGCTCTCGCCCGCCTCCGCGCCGAATTCGCCGCCGATGGCAAAACCGCCCACTTCGACGCGCTCCAGGAAACCATCGCCGGCGACAAAATCGCCGGCGGCTACGCCGCGCTCGGCGAAAAACTCGGAATGACCGAGGGCTCCATCAAGGTCGCCGTCCACCGCCTCCGCCAGCGCTACCGCGAAGTCATCCGCGAAGAAGTCGCCGCCACCACCGCCACGCCCGGCGACACCGAGGACGAACTCCGCGAACTCTTCGCCGCCCTTTCGTGAAATCCGCCCGACGCGAAACGCAAACTTCCAATCATTGGAAAACATCGCCGCCGGTCTCTTCCAATGATTGGAAAAAATCAGAACGAATCCTTGCGGCGGCGGCGGTCCGCGAATTCCGTCACGCTGCGCGCGCGGAGAAACGGATTCGTTTCTTTTTCGAGCGCGATCGTGCTCGGCACGGTTCGCGGATTGTTTCCGGTCTCGGCGAGGCGCTTTTTCACCGCGGCGTTTTCCGGCTCGACGGTGAGCGCGAATTCCAGGTTTGAAACCGTGTACTCGTGGCCGAAATAGATTTTCGTTTCGTCCGGCAGCGCGGCGAGGCGTTGCAGCGATTGGAACATGATTTCCGGCGGGTTCCCGAAAAGCCGTCCGCAGCCCGCGCCGAAAAGACAGTCGCCCGTGAAAACGGCTTTTGCGTCGGGCAGGTAGAACGAGGCGTGCGCCGCGCAGTGGCCCGGCGTCCAGATTACCTCGACGCGCAGCCCCGCCAGATCGAGTTTTTCACCGCCGCTCACAGCGCGATCCGCGGCCGGCACGCGCGAGCCGGCAGGCGCGACAATTTCCGCGCCGGAGAATTTCTTCAGTTCGGAAAGTCCGCCGATGTGATCGTGGTGATCGTGCGTGATGAAAATGTGCGTCAGTTTCGTTTTGCGTGCTTCGAGCTCTCGTCGGATCGGCCCGGCATCCGGCGCATCGACGACCGCAGCGCCGTCTGGCCAGCAGATCAAATAGGCGTAATTGTCATCAAACGCGGGGATGACGGTGATCTCGATTTGGGCCGGCATCGCGTCTCCTCTGCGGTAAAGATCAGGCGTATTTCCGAACAACGCCGTGGACGATGCCGCCGATGTTGAGATTATTTGTCGGGCGGATCGGGCGGTATTTTTTGTTCGCGGGATCGAGGTGAAGCCCTGTCCGGTCTTTGACATAAAATTTCATCGTCCACTCGCCGTCAACCTGCGCGATGACGATGTCGCCGGATTTCGGATTGCGCCCGCGTTCGACAAGGACGAGGTCGCCGGGCTGGATGCCGGCGTCGATCATCGAGTCGCCGCTGACGGTGAGCATGAAGGTGTCGTCGGGTCGCCGGACGAGAAATTCGTCGAGGTTCAGAACCTCGGCGAGTTCTTCCTCGGCAGGCGACGGGAACCCGGCCTTGACGGTGCCGAGGACGCGGATCGCGCCGGTGAGTTTGTGGGTGGGGGAAATTTTTCCGGCGTCGTCCTTGGCGATATAGCCGGCGTCGGCAAGCTTGAGCAGCAGGCCGTGGACGGCGTTCTTGGAATTGTAACCGAAGAGTTCGAGCATCTCCTGGTAGCCGGGCATCCGCTGCTCGTTCCGGAAAAACGCCCGCAGCTTCGTAACCTTTTCGCCGAGTTCCAGTGTTCGTGGCATGTCAGTTCTCCATCTTTTTTCAGCGGCAATATAATGGAACCATGGTTCAGTTTCAAGCGGAAAAGAACCATGGTTCAGTTTTCCAATCATTGGAGCCTTGCGCCGCGGATTTTTCCAATGATTGGAAGCTTGCGGGCCGCCGGTCGCGGCGTTCCCGGTATTGACGGGCCGCGGCACGGCCGCTACTTTCCGCGGCCTCATGAGCAAAATAAATCAGTCCGTGTTGGTGACCGGCGGCGCCGGTTATATCGGGTCCATCCTCGTTCCGCTGCTGCTGCGCGAAGGCTATCGCGTGACGGTGCTGGACAGCTTCATGTTCAACCCGTCCTCGTTGCTGGATGTGTGCCACGACGAGAAGCTGACCGTCGTGCGCGGCGACTGCCGCGACAGGACGCTGGTGAAGAAGCTGCTCGACGGCGCGGACATCGCGATCCCGCTGGCGTGCCTGGTCGGGATGCCCCTGTGCGAGCAGCGCCCGCTGGAGGCGCAGTCGATCAATTGCGACGCGGTGAAGATGATCGTGGATTTGAGCCGGCCGGATCAGAAAATCATTTATCCGAACACGAACAGCGGCTACGGCGTCGGACAGTCCGGAATTTTCTGCACGGAAGAGTCGCCGCTCAATCCGATCTCGATCTACGGCAAGACGAAGGTCGAGGCGGAAAAATATGTGCTGGCCAGCGGCCGCGGCGCAGCCTTCCGGCTCGCGACGGTGTTCGGCGTCAGCCCACGGATGCGGATTGACCTGCTCGTGAATGATTTCACCTACCGCGCGGTGATGGACCGCTTCGTCGTGCTCTTCGAGGCGCACTTCAAGCGCAACTATGTTCACGTCCGCGATGTCGCGCGGGCCTTCGTGCATGTGATCAACAATTTTGAGCGGATGCAGGGCCAAGCCTACAACATCGGCCTCAGCTCGGCCAACCTCTCCAAGATGGAACTCTGCCTCGAAATCAAGAAGCAGATTCCCCCCTTCACGATCATGGAAGCCCCCGTCGGCAAGGATCCGGACCAGCGAAATTACATCGTCAGCAACGAGAAGATCGAGAAGACCGGCTTTGCCGCCCAGGTGGACATCCAGAAGGGCGTCGCCGAGCTCATCAAGGCCTATCAGATCGTCCGCCGCAACACCTACGCCAACGTCTGACGCCGCGTGCGCAACGCAACCGCGTTTCGCCGGGGCCGGCAAGACGCGGCTCAAATCTTTTCGGACTTGATTGTCTTCATTTCGCCGTTCACGCGGATTTTGACCTCGCGCGGCTTTTCCGATGCGATGCGGTACGACGAAACTTTTCCGTCTTTCCACGCGATGTCCACGGTAAAGCCGCCGCGCGCGCGGAGGCCTTTCACGCTGCCGTTCGGCCACGCGGATGGCAGTGCGGGCAGCAGTTCGATTTCGCCCGTGTGCGATTGCAGGAGCATTTCGCAGATGCCGGACGTACCGCCAAAGTTGCCGTCAATCTGGAACGGCGGATGCGCGTCGAACATGTTCGGATAGGTCCGCGCCGGCGTGAAGAGCAGCTTGATCACGTCGTAGGTGTGATTGCCGTCGCCGAGCCGCGCCCAGAGGTTGATGCGCCAGCCGATGGCCCAACCCGTCGCCATGTCGCCGCGGATTTCGAGCGACTTCTTTACGGCGGCCGCGAGTTCCGGCGTCGTGCGCAGCGAAATTTGCGCGCTCGGGAAAAGTCCATAGAGATGCGAAACGTGCCGATGATGCTGATCGGGCGCCTCCATGTCCCAATCGTCGAGCCATTCCTGCAACTGCCCGGCCTTGCCGATCTGGTTCGGGGCGAGTCGCGCGCGGGCCGCGGCAACTTTGTCGGCGAACTCCTTGTCGGTGCCAAGATCGGCCGCCGCCTGGATGCAGTTGCCGAAGAGATCACGGATGATCTGCTGGTCCATTGTCGGTCCAGCGCTCACGGAGCCGCCGAATGGATTCGAGTGTTCCGGCGAGGCCGATGGCGATGTGACGAGCCATTTGTGTTTCGGCTCTTCAACGAGCGAATCGAGGAAGAACTGCGCGGAGCCTTTCATCGCCGGATAAATCCGTTTCAGGAATTCCTTGTCCCCGGTGAAAAGATAGTGCTCCCACAAATTCTGCAGCAGCCACGCGCCGCCCGTCGGCCAGTGTCCCCACGGCCCGTCAATCGGCGAAGCCGCGCGCCAGAGATCCGTGTTGTGATGCGCGACCCAACCGCCCGCGCCCCAGTGAACGCGCGCGGCCTCTTTTCCGCTTTCCGAAAGATCGAGCACCATCGAAACCAGTGGCTCGACGCACTCGCCGATGTTCGCGGTGTCCACCGGCCAGTAGTTCATTTCCGTGTTGATGTTGATCGTGTATTTGCTGCCCCAGGGCGGCCCCATGCTCTCGTTCCACAGGCCCTGCAAATTTGCCGTCTGTCCACCGGGACGCGATGAGCTGATGAGCAAATATCGGCCGAACTGAAAATACAGCACCGCAAAATTCGGATCGTTGCCGGTCGCGAAATTCTTGATGCGCTCGTCCGTCGGCAGCTTCATCGCGTCGGTGGTTCCGAGATCGAGCGAGCACGCGCGAAACAGCCGCTGATGTTCCTTGATGTGCGCCGCGCGAAGTTCGTCGAACGATTTCTTCTCCGCCTTCGCGATGTAGTTTTTCGAGAGCGCATCGGGATCGCCGCTGACATCCTTGTAATTCTTGTAGCTCGTCGCGGCCGCGATCAACAGCACCGCTTCGTCCGCGCCGGTCACGGAAACCTTGTCGGCTTGGGTTTCGATTTTTCCGCCGGAATTTTTCACGAGCGTGCGGCACTGAAATTTCAGCGCGCCCGCAATTCCCATCGCATCGCCGTTCACGCCGTCCATCACGAGCGTATTTTTGTCCGCCGTGACCGTCGCTTTTTGCGGCGTCTTCATTCCGGCGGTGAAGGAAATTTTTCCAGGCTTGTCTGCGGACAGCTTGACGACGACGACCTGATCAACCGGGCTCGAAAAAACTTCGCGCAAATATTTCACGCCATCAATCGTGTAGCTCACGCTGCTGATCGCGGTGTCGAGATTCAAATCGCGGCGATAATCCGCGACGGTTTTCGTCTCGGCAAAATCGAGCAGCAAATCACCGACCGGCTCGTACGGCATCTGCCCGCGCGGATTCGCAATCATCTTTTCGCTGACGAGCTTGTTTGCCTCCTTGAATTTTCCTTCGTTGATGAGCCGACGCGCTTCCGGCAGCGCCGCAATCGCGTTCGTGTTGTTCTGATCGTACGGCCCGCCCGCCCAGAGCGTGTCCTCGTTCAGTTGCAGCCGCTCCTGATTCACGCGGCCAAAAACCATCGCGCCGAGACGGCCGTTTCCAATCGGAAGCGCCTCGGTCCATGCGCCGGCGGATTTGCGATACCACAAACTCAACGGTTCCGCGGGTGCCTGCGCTTCGCCGGAATAAACAAGTTCGCGATCAGGGCTGTTGTCCGGCTGCGCGCCGCCCGCGCGGTGCATCGTCTTCGCGCGCGACAGCGCAATTTTCCCGGCGACCGGATCAATCGTGTCGCCGGGCTTCTCGTCAAATTTCCATCGCGCGATCAGAGCTGTTTCATCTTTCGCGTCCGTCCCGATCGCGTGCCGCGCGATGACATTTTCCGGAAGCGCGACCGAATAAATTGCAGCCTCGCGGATTTTGCCGGTGAAGCGATTGCCGCCATCGGGATCGCAACCGACGCAGAGCGGATGCGCGGAGATTTTCATCGGCGGAAAATTCCCGCCGTTCACGCTGCCGACCTCCTTGCCGTCGAGATACAGCTTGAGAATCTTCTTCGACGCGCTGTACACGGCTGCGACGTGGCACCACTTGCCGACGGGCAGCGAGCATTTTGCTGTGAATCCGCCGCGATCCGTAATCAGCCGCAATCCATTTCCGGGAAACGTATCGAGGTTGTAGCCGTCCTGCCCGCCCGGCGTTGACTTGTCGAGGATGCGGCAGCCTCCGGCTTGCGCATCAGGGCAGATCCACGCTTCGAGCGTCACCTCGTCGGTGAGGTCGAGCGCCTTTTGCGGCGCGGCTTCATAGACCGGCGAATTTTTTGTGAGCGCGAATCCATCGCCGCGCACGGCGAGCGCGGCGGTGACAAAGAACAGACAGAGCAACGATTGCATTTTCATGACGAGACTTCCTCCGACGATTTTCCTTCAAGACATTTTCCAATCATTGGAGCTTTTCGCGCGCGGACTTTTCCAATCATTGGAAAACCGAAAGGTCCCATTTGTCGCGCCATTCGAGCGTAAACGAGCGGTCCGGCTTGATTATGAGCGGGAGCCAGACATAGCGGGAGTCTTCGAGTTTGTCCTTGTTCCAGCGGTCCGCCATGAAAATGAAACTGCCGGGTTTGCCGGCAACGGGAAGCACGAAGGTGCTTTGCGCATGAAAAGTTTTTTCAGCATCGGGGCCGACACATGGATTCGTTTTGGTTTCCCACGGGCCGAGGATGTTGTCGGCGACGGCGTAGTTGGCCGCGTTCGGCGACCAACCGGTGCAGCCGGAGGTGATCAGGTAGTACCGCTTCCCGAATTTGAATGGCGCCGGAGCTTCGCGAAATTTTCCGACAAACAGCCGCGCCCAATTCTTGCCCGGCACTGCGGGAGTTTCCGGGCCGGTGAAATTGTCGTCGAGGCAGACGACATACATCGTGGCATTTCCTTCCGACGAATAAAACGCGTAGGCCTTGCCGTCGTCATCAACAAACAGATTCATGTCGCGGTAAGTTCCGCCGAGTTGCTTTTGCTTGTTCGGATCGTCGTCTTTGTAACCGAAGTCATCGCCGATCGGGCGCAACTGTTTTGCGAACGTGAACGGACCGGTCGGCTTGTCGCTGGTGGCGATGCCGGCGCTGGCCGCATGATAGCCGGAATCGTCCAGGTGCATCCACATGACGAAGCGGTGCGAGTGCGGATTGAAAATGACCTTCGGCCGCTCGACGATGCCCCAGTCGCGGAACTTTTCCGGCATCGCCTCCTTCGGCAGCGCGAGCCCCTCGTTCTTCCAGTTGTAGAGGTCCGTCGAGCTGTAGCACGAGATGCCGCGCCGGTTCCGGTCGCCGAGAGTTTTGTCCTCGCCGAACCAGAAATATTTTCCGCCGCTCACGAGGATGCCCGCGCTGTGCGCCTGGATCGGCGTGCCGTCCGTGTCGCTCCAGACTTCGCCCGGGCGGAATTCGCCGTCTGCGGCACGGGCGGCGGACGCGGCCATGATGAATGAAATGAAAAGAAGAATGCGTGTGTTCATGATTTGTGACCGCAGTTTCCAATCATTGGAATAAACAGACAACCTTTTTTCCAATCATTGGAACTCTGCGCGACGGAATCTGCGGCGAGCTTGAACGAACACGGCAAGTGACAAACGCGGCGGCGAATCTATGATGCCGCGATTTCCAAAATGAAACGCACAATCTCTTTCGTCATCTGGACCGCCGTCGCGCTGCTGGGCGCGCTCGGCTATGCCGTGCTTGCGATCCGACGCGGCGAGCACGTCAGCTCCGGCTGGATGCTGCTGGCGGCGGTCTGCACCTACACGATCGGCTACCGCTTTTATTCGAAATGGATCGCCGCGCGCGTGCTCATGCTCAACGACCGGCGCGCGACGCCGTGCGAAGTCCACGATGACGGAAAAGATTTCGTGAAGACGAACAAGTGGATCGTCTTCGGCCACCACTTCGCCGCGATCGCCGGGCCGGGGCCGCTGGTCGGCCCGGTGCTTGCCGCACAATTCGGCTACCTGCCGGGCACGCTGTGGCTTCTCATCGGCGTCGTGCTCGGCGGCGCGGTGCAGGACTTCATCATCCTGTTCTGTTCGATGCGCCGGAACGGCCGCTCGCTCGGCCAGATGGTGAAGGACGAACTGAACAGCGTCGCCGGGTTCATCGCGCTGTGCGCAATCCTCGCGATCATGGTGATCCTGCTGGCCGTGCTCGCGCTCGTCGTCGTGAAGGCGCTGGCGGAAAGCCCGTGGGGCGTTTTCACCGTTGGCGCGACGGTTCCCATCGCGATGCTGATGGGGAATTATCTCCGCTTCATTCGCATCGGAAAAGTTCTCGAAGTGTCCGGCATCGGCATCGTGCTTCTTCTGCTCGCGGTGTGGGGCGGGCAGTTCGTCAGCGGCCACCCGGTGCTCGGAAAAGTTTTCACGCTCAAGGCGGAAATGCTCGCGTGGGCGGTCATCATCTACGGCCTCACCAGCAGCAATCTGCCGGTGTGGCTGCTGCTCGCGCCGCGCGATTATCTCAGCACGTTCATGAAGCTGGGCACGATCTTCGCGCTGGCCATCGGAGTTTTTCTGCTGCTGCCGGATTTGAAAATGCCGGCCGTCTCAAAATTCATTGATGGCTCCGGGCCGGTCGTCGCCGGAAAACTCTTCCCGTTTTGTTTCATCACGATTGCATGCGGCTCGATCTCCGGATTTCACACGCTGATCGCCAGCGGCACGACACCGAAGATGATTTCGCGCGAGTCGTACGCCCGCACCATCGGCTACGGCGCGATGCTGCTGGAATCGCTGGTGGCGATCATGGCGCTGATCGCCGCCTGCACGCTGGAGCCGGGCGTTTATCTTTCCATGAACGTCAAGGGCGCGGGCGCCGATGCCGCGGCGGTCGCGATGGACACGGTGGCGAAAGTCAACGCGCTCGGCTTTCCGATCACGCACGACAACATGGCCGCGCTTGCGAAGGAAGTCGGCGAGGCCTCGCTCTACGGGCGCACCGGCGGCGCGGCGACACTCGCGGTCGGCATGGCGAACATTTTCAGCAAGGTCACCGGCGGGCGGTGGATGGATCTCTGGTACCACTTTGCGATCATGTTCGAGGCGCTCTTCATCCTGACGACGCTTGATGCCGGCACGCGCGTGGGACGCTACATCTTGCAGGACTTCCTCGGCAACGCGTGGAAACCGCTCGGCAACACGCAGAGCATTCCTGCTAACCTCGTCGCCAGCGGACTGATCGTCTCCTCGTGGGGATATTTTCTCATTCAAGGCGTGCGCGATCCGCTCGGCGGCATCAACTCCCTCTGGCCGCTTTTCGGCATCGCCAACCAGCTTCTCGCGTGTGTCGCGCTCTGCCTTGCTACGACCGTAATCCTGAAGATGAACTTAAAACCGGAGACCGGAAGCCGGAAGTCTGAGTCCGAAATCCGAATCCGAAAACCCGCGCTGGCTTTGTTGACGCTGCTGCCACTTTGCTGGCTCCTCACGGTTACAATGACTGCGGGAATTGAGAAGATTTTTCATTCCGATCCCCGCATTGGATTTGTCGCCGCGGCCAGAGCGCTCGACGCAAAATTGCCAGACGTTCAGAAAGTGGCCGATGCTTCCGTTGCGGCATTGCCGGCGGGCGCTGATCTGTCGCTGAAAATCAAAGAGCCTGCAACGCCGGCCGAGAAGGCCATCGTCGTCGCGCAAACAGCGCTCGGGAAAATTCGCGAGAACCGGACACTTAAATTCAACAACAGCCTCGATGCGGTTGTCGCCGGAACTTTCCTTTCATTGGTCGTCGTCATCGTCGCGCTGAGCATTCGCGAATGGATGCTGTTGTTGGCGCGTCGCAGGCCGGCAACTCTTCGCGAAACCGAACCGGTATGGCTGCCGGAGCGCGCGGTTGCCGAGGGCGGGCCCAGCATTCCGTGGTGGCATCTTTCCGCGCTGCTGTTTGGCCTCGCGCGGGAACTTTCCAACGAGGCGGCCATCGAGCGCGCGGAGAAAGCCGCGAAGACTTGCAAATGCGATGAACACGCGAAGCTCACGCCGGGGCAGAGATATGTCCAGGTCACGAATGACCGCTTCAAAGGTGTGCGGAGATGTTGCTGAAAAAGGCGCACTGGACTGTGAACTCCGGCCGCCTTCAAAGTTTGTTGTCAGAAGAAGCGGGGCTATAATCACACCGGAATGAAACGCTGGCTCGTCATCGTTTTCTTTGGGGTAACATCTGTGTTCGCACAGAAGCCGCCGGTGAACACGTTCGAGGTTTATCCAATCGGACTGTCGGACGGACCGGCGATGGAACAGATGGCGAAAGCGATTGTCGGGCCGGAGGGCACGGTCACGCTCGATGCGAACAATCACCGGCTGCTCGTGCTGGCGACGCCGGAACAGCACAAAAAAATTTCCGACATGGTTTCGAAAACCGCGGTGACTCCGAAGAATGTCCGCATAGATGTGGCGTTCAACGGCGGCGAAGTGCAAAGCGAAAAAGGCGCGAGCGTGAACGGACAGGCCGGCGTTCAGCGTGATGAAGGCATCACACATGTGATGTGGAAGATGAAACCGCAGGTGATTGATCGCAGCATCGAAACCAGCAGCGAATCGCGGCAGCAGTTGCTCGTGTCGAGCGGACACGAGGCGAAGTTGCGCGTCGGGGAAAGCGTCCCGTATCAAACATGGCTGACGGATTACGGCATGGCCCGCGGCTTCATTCCAAATCAGATTGCGTGGCGCGAGGTCGGCTCGTTTCTCGTCGTGAAGCCGACGGTCATCGGCGATGGCCCGCAAATTCGCGTCCGCGTCACGCCGGAACTGAGCGGCATGGTCAACGGTTCGCCGTATGAAACGCGCTTTGCGTCCGTCTCCACCGAAGTCGTGGTCAACGACGGCCAGACCGTCACGATCGGAACCGACGGAAAGAATTCGGATTTCTATTCACGCTTTCTGATCGGCGCGACGCGCAGCGGCGGAACGCGAAATCTGACGATCACCATGACGCCGCGCATTTATTCCCTGCAGCAAAATCAGATTCCAGCGGGGCGGCCATGAAGATTGCCATCATCTCGGACATTCACGTCCTCGGCCCGACCGAAATGGAAGCTGCGCACAGGGCACACGCGGAACTCGGCGCGGATCTTTCGCCATTGCGCAAGCGCTGGCGTCGCGGACTTCATCGCGTGCGCCGCCGGCTGTGGAACGGCCATCTCGAACTGCGCGAGCCGGCCTTCCGCCACGCGCTTTCGCGCCTGCTCGATTACGATCCGGACTGGATCATCTGCAACGGCGATTTCGGCGGCGACTACGGCGGCACCGGCCTGAGCAACGACGCGACCTTCGAAAGCGTGCGCGGCGCCGTGCAGCTCATGCGCGATCTGTTTTCTGACCGCTGCCGGTTCGTCTTCGGCGACCATGATCTTGGAAAATACAGCACGGTGCTGCGGCACGGCGGAATCCGCATCGCTAGCATCGAGCGCGGCGAGCGGGCACTCGGCATTCCATCGTTCTGGCATGTCACCGACGAGGATTTCCACCTCATCGGCGTGAACTCGTCGCTCTTCACGCTCGACCTGTTCCTGCCGGAGGCGCTCGAACACGAGGTGCCCGAATGGCGGCAGCGGCGCGCGGAACACATCGAACACGTCAGCCACGCCTTCGACGGGCTGTCGCGTCAGGCCCGCGTAGTCCTGTTCTGCCACGACCCCAGCGCGCTCACGATGCTTGCGCAAATTCCCGTCGTGAAGCGCCGCCTCGCACAGATTGAAATGACCGTCATCGGCCACCTCCACTCGCCAACGCTGCTGAAGCTCGCGAAGCTCGCGCCCGCGACGAAAAACTGGAAACCGAAATATCCCGTCGCCCGGATCATCGCGCGCGGCCTCGAAGGCGTGCAGGCCTGGGCGCAGTTCAACCCCGTCGTATGCCCGTCCACCTTCGGCACCGGCCACCACGTGCGCGGCGGCCTGCTGGTGGTCGAGCGCGACGACGCCGGCGCGCTCGTCGCAAAAAGAATCCGGTTGCCACGGCCGCGCCATTTGAAGAAAGATGCAAAACACAGGCACGGGCGCTGACCGCGCCGCGACGGCGCGAGCGGACGGCCCGGCCACAGGCGAGGCAAAACATGGCTGCGAAAAAATCCCGCGCGAACGCGAAACCGGTCATCTTCGAGATCACGACGGCCCGGCCCCTGCCCGTCGGTCAGCAGGTATTCATCGCCGGCAACCAGCCGATGCTCGGCCGCTGGCAGCCCGACGGACTTCCGCTCACGCGGATGGACGACAACACCTGGGTCGCCACCGCCATCGTCAAACCCGACGCCCCGCTCGAATTCAAAATTACGCGCGGCACCTGGGAGACCGAGGCCGTCGGCGACAGCGGCGAAATTCTCCCGAACATCGTCATTGATGCCGCCGGTAAATCGCGGATCACCGCCATCGTCAACCGCTGGCGCGACGAACCGTAACTTCCAATCATTGGAAGAATGCGGCTTCGCAATTTCCAATCATTGGCAAATTTCACGATGGCTTTTTCCAATCATTGGAAACTGCCGCGGCAATTTCTTCCAATGATTGGACGTTTCAAAAATCTTCTTCGCGCGGCGTTTTGCGGCGGCTAGTCTGGCGAAATGAAACACGCCGCCGCGCAATTTATGCTCGCGTGGATTCCGCTTTTCGTGGCGATGGATCCGGTCGGGCTGGTGCCGCTGTTCCTCGGCATGACCTCCGGGCTGCCGCGCGATGAAGTCCGCCGCACCGTCAGGCAGGCCGTGCTCACCGCCGGGCTGGTCGCCGTCGGCTTCATGTTTCTCGGGCAATTTGTTTTTCGCGCGCTCGGCATCACCGTCGCGGATTTTCAGATCGCCGGTGGGCTGATCCTGCTGATCCTGGCCGGCCGCGAGCTGGTCGCCGCCGGCGAGCCGCCGAAGCCGCCGCCGGATTTCGGCGTCGTTCCGCTGGGGCTGCCGCTGATCACCGGGCCGGCCACGCTCGCGGCGCTGCTGCTGCTGGTGGACACGGTCGGGCCGGGCTATTCGCTTGCGGCGCTGGCGGTGAACCTCGTGCTCGTCCACCTCGCGCTGAACTTCGGCGAGCAGCTCAAGCGGCTCGTCGGGCTGACCGGCCTCAAGGCGGTTTCGAAAATCATCGCGCTGCTGCTGGCGGCCATCGCCGTCCACATGATCCGGCGCGGCCTGTCGCCGGCGTGATGCGCGGCATCGTGTTTTGCACGATTTTTTCCCGGTCCCTTGACTTTTCGCCCCGGGTGAATTAATGAGTGCGCACTTATTTAAAAAGTGATGCACCGTGTCGAGACCCGTTTCCATACAGGATGACGTGATTCTGGAGGCCGCGCGAAAGGTTTTCCTGAAGCGCGGATTCCGTGCGCCCACCGTCGAGATCGCGCGGAAGGCCGGCGTTTCGGAGGGCACGCTCTTCAAGCGGTTCCCGACGAAGCCGGAGCTGTTCATGGCGGCAATGAACGTGGAAACGAACGACCAGGTCTGGCAGGAGCAGCTGATGCGTTCGGTCGGGACCGGCGACATGAAGGAAGCGCTGGAGGCCGCGGCCGTCAGCATGATCCAGCAGGTTCAAATCATTTTGCCCCGCGTCATGATGATCCACTCCAGCGGCGTGACCGTGGCGATGGATTATTACCTGCCGAACAAGCCGCCGGTGCTCCAGCATCTGGAACTTCTCACGCGATATTTCCGGGCGGAAATGAAGCGCGGACGCCTCGCCTGTGCGTCGCCGGAACTTCAGGCCCACGCTTTCATCGGCTCGTTGTATCATTATGTAATATGCGATTTCTTCCATCGCTATCGTCCGGTGCCGGCCCGCGAATATGTTCGCGGAGTCGTGGCGACGTTGCTGCGCGCAACGCGGCCGGAGCGTCAGCAAAATGCAAAACAACCGCGCGCGAAAATCGCGCCGCGCCGCACGAAAGGCCCGAAGAAATGAACTGGCGATTTCTTATTTCCTGTGCGGTTGCCGGCACGGCGTTGTCTCTCGGCGGATGCGCCGCGGTTTCGACGCCAAGCAATGCAAGCAAACCGTGGACGCCGCCGTCAGGAGCGGAGAAACAGGATCGTGTCTGGCCGGAGGTCCGTTCGAACAGCGTTGAAGCCGCGAAGCCGATGACGCTCGCGGAGCTGGCGGACCTGGCGCTGAAAAATAATCCTGCGAGCCGGATGGCGTGGCTCGATGCGCGCGCGGCGGCGGAGCAGGTCGTGAACGCACGCGGATATTTCATGCCGACGGTGACGGCGACGATGGGCGCGAACCGCCAGTACATGACCGCCGAACCGAAGCAGGTGGGACAGATGCCAATGGGGTCGGATTACTTGAAATACGGTCCCGGACTTCAGGTGAACTATCTGGTTCTGAATTTCGGCGGCGGATATCAGGCGGCCGTGGAACAGGCGCTGCAAACGGTCTATGCCGCCGACTTCGCTTTCAACCGGACACTCCAGACGATTTTGCTCAACGTCGAATCCGCGTACTACGGGCTGATCAGCGCGAACGCCGCGGTGGATGCGGCGGAGTCCGGCGTGAAGGATGCGCAGACGGCGCTGGAGGCCGCGCAGGAGCGCAATAATTCCGGCATGGGAACGCAGCTGGAGGTTTTGCAGGCGCAGACCGGCTACGACCAGGCGCGCTACCAGCTCGCCAGCGCGAACGGACAATTCATGATCGCGCGCGGGATGTTGTCACAAGCGCTGAATTTGCCGGCGGACACGCTCGTGCGGATCATCGCGCCGGTGGAGGACGTGCCCGCAGCGCTGAAAGAACAGGATTTGCGGCAGTTGATTGACGACGCGCTGAACCGCCGGCCGGATGTCGCCGCGCTGCGCGCGCAGGCGGACGCGAAACAGGCGGCGGTGAAAGTTGCGAACGCGGAGAACTGGCCGAATCTATATTTGAACGGCGGCCTCAGCCGGGACATCTACGACAATCTGGGAAGCAATCCGCTTCAGGACAGCGACTGGGCCGCCAGCGCGGGAGTGAATTTGCAATGGACGATTTTCAACGGGCTCCAGACGCGCAGCGCGAAACGGATCGCGGAGGCGCAGGCGGAATCGGCGCTGGAGAATTTGAAACAGGCCGAACTCGCCGCAAGCGCGGACGTGTGGGCGAGATTTTACGCCTACAAAACGGCGCTGGAAAAATTCACCGCCAGCCAGGCGTATCTGAAAAGCTCATCAGCCGCCTACGATCTCGCGCTGGACAGCTACAAGGCCGGCCTGAAGAGCATCCTCGATTTGCTGAACGCGGAGACGCAGCTCGCACAGGCGCGCAGCCAGCAGATCGCGACGCGGCAGGAGGTCTTCACCGCGCTGGCGAACCTCGCCTATTCCACCGGACTGCTGGAAAAAACCGGACAGAAAATCGAAATCAACCGTTCGAAATAATCAGACCCATGAAAACCAAAACAGAACTTTTTCCGATCGCGGTCGCGGCCGGCATCGCGTTGATGCTGGGCGCGTGCTCGCAAAAACAGGCCGGGCCGCAGCAGCGCCCGCCGACACCGGTCCAGGGCGCGCCGGCGGTGAAGATGGACACGCCGGTGGTCATTGATTCGTTCGGCAACACGAAGGAGCGGCTCAACATTGACATCGTGCCGCAGGTGTCCGGCCTTCTGCTGCGGACGTTTATTGATGACGGCTCGATCGTCACGAACGGCCAGCCGCTATTCCTGATTGATCCGAGCGACTACGCGGCGCGCGCGAAACAAATCCAGAGCGCGGTGGAGGCGGACCACGCGAATCTCGATCTCAGCAAGATCACGATGGAGCGCAACGCGCCGATGCTGGAGAAGAAACTCATCGCGCAGCAGGATTTCGACACGCTGAAAACCAAGGTTGCCGCCGCCGCGGCGCAACTTTCTGCGGACCAGGCGGCGCTCGAAGCGGCGGAGCTGAATCTGAACCGCTGCCTGATCACCTCGCCGCTGGACGGTATCTGCTCGAAGCGTTTCGTTGATGTCGGCAATCTCGTCGGCGCGGGGGCGTCGCGGCTGACGAACATCCGCAGCTACGATCCGCTGTATGTTGATTTCGCCATCTCGGAGGCGTACCTCGACCAGGTCCGCGACGCATTCAAGGCGGGCGCGGTCCAGATCGAAATCAAGCCGCGCGGCACGTCGAACATTTTCACCGGCAAGGTGACGTTCATTGACAACGCGGTGAACGGGATGACCGGAACGATCGCGCTGCGCGGCGAGGTTCCGAACAAGGATTTGAAACTCTGGGCGCAGCAATTTCTCGATGTGCGCGTGATCGCCGGTGTCGTTCACGACGCGGTGATGGTGCCGGAGGGCGCGGTGCAGTTCGGCAAGATGGGCGCGTATCTTTTCGTCATCAAGGACGGCAAGGCGGACATGCGCATCGTGAAAACCGGCGTGCGCTACAACGACCTCTTGCAGATCGTCTCCGGCGTCGCGGCCGGCGAGGATGTCGTTGTGCTCGGCCAGCTCATGTTGTATCCGGGTGCCGCCGTCGCCGACCTGTCGAAAGCGCCGCCGCCCGCCGCGCCGGGAGCCGCCGCAGCCCCCGCGGAAAAATCTGCCGCCGCGCCTGGCGCGAAGGCGAAGCCCGAGGGGAAAAAATCCGCCGCGGCGGGAACCGGCGGAAAGCCCGAAGGAAAATGATCGTGAGTTCCAATGATTGGAAAATCCGGCCACGGAAATTTCCAATCATTGGAAGTTTTGGAAATCGCCAACAGGAAAAGCCGATAGCCGAGAGCCCATGACCAAGGACAATTTGCCGTGATATTTTCAGAAACATTCATCCGACGCCCGATCATGACGACGCTGATCACGATCCTGATGGTCGTGGCCGGCGTGTGGTCATATTTGCGGCTGCCGGTCAACAGCCTGCCGACCGTGGATTATCCGGTCATCCAGGTGACGGTCGCTTATCCGGGCGCGAGCCCCGGCACGATGGCCAGCGCGGTGGCGCTGCCGCTGGAAAACGAGTTCACGCAGATTCCCGGCCTGCAATCCATGCTCTCCGACAACAAGGAGGGCATCTCGACGATCAACCTGACGTTCAGCCTGAACAAGAGCGTGGACTTGGCCGCGCCGGACGTGCAGGCGGCGATCACGCGGGCGCAAAACAACCTGCCGAAGGACCTGCCCGCGCCGCCGGTGTACAAGAAATTCAATCCGTCGGACTCGCCGATTTTTTACGTGATGGTCTATTCGGACACGCTGACGCACGGCGATCTTTACGACTACACCAGCCACGTGATCGCGCGGAAGCTGA
Organism: uncultured bacterium; assembly: GCA_903906425.1. Taxonomy (GTDB): domain Bacteria; phylum Verrucomicrobiota; class Kiritimatiellia; order CAIVKH01; family CAIVKH01; genus CAIVKH01. Next base: position 41,272 of record CAIVKH010000001.1, on the reverse strand, counting down.
GCATGGTCGAGGGCGTCTCGCAGGTGCAGGTGTTCGGCGCGAAGCGCGCGGTGCGCGTGCAGTTCACGCCGGAGGAGCTGACTTCATATCAAATCGGCGTGGACGAGCTCGCGGTGGCGCTGCAGACCGGGACGGCGAATATTCCCGGCGGCAGCTTGAACGGCGCGATGCGCACGTATTCGATCGAGCCGCAGGGGCAGTTGCGCACGGCACGCGAATACGGCGAGCTGATCATCGCCTACCGGAACAACGCGCCGGTGCGGCTCAAGGACGTGGCGAAGTGCGTGGACAGCGTCGCGAATGATCTGGTGGACATCCGCTTCAACGAGCCGGGAAAGCCCGAGCGAAACAAGTGCGTGGTCATGGCGGTTTCGCGCGTCAGCGGCGCGAACACGGTGCAGGTGGCGGACCGGATCGCAGACACGCTGGAAATGGCCAAGCGGGAACTGCCCGGCTCGATCACGCTGGAGAAATTGTTCAACGGCGGCGTGCCAATTCGCGAATCGCTGCACGATGTCCAGGTGACCGTCTGCATCGCGCTGGTGCTCGTCATACTGGTGATCTTCCTTTTCCTCGGCCGGGTCCGCGAAACCGTCGTGCCGAGCATCGTGCTGCCGATTTCGCTGCTCGGCACGCTGGTCATCATGCTGCCGTCGAAGTTCAACCTCGATACGCTTTCGCTCATGGGCATCATCCTCGCCGTCGGCTTCCTCGTGGATGACGCGATCGTCGTTTTGGAAAACACCGTCCGGCATCTGGAGGAAGGCAAGAAGCCGATCCCGGCGGCGCTGCAAAGCATGAAGGAAATTTCCTTCACCGTCATTTCCACCAGCGCCGCGCTGATCATCGTGTTCATGCCGCTGGTGTTCATGTCCGGCGCCGTCGGCCGCAACCTGAGCGAGTTCGCGATGACCGTCATCTACGCGGTCATCGTCTCGACTTTCCTGGCGCTGACGCTCTCACCGATGATGTGCGCGCAGATTCTGCGCCACGAAAAAGCGCCCAACCGCGTGCAGCGGTGGATCACGAATTCCATCGCGGCGATGGTGCGCTCCTACAGCAAGGCGCTGCACTGGCAGCTCCACCACAAATGGATGGCGGTGCTGCTCTGGATCGTCTGCATCCTCGGCACCGGCGTGCTCTATTTTGTCCTCCCGAAAACATTCCTTCCGCCGGGCGACAGCAGCTTCATCATGGGCGCGATGATCATGCCGCAGGGCGCGTCCACGGAACAGATGCGCAACTTCCAGTCGAAGGTTGCCGCCATCGTGCGGCAGGATCCGAACGTGGTCGAAGTTGGCAATGTCACCGGCTTCCAGCCTGGCGCGGATCAGAGCCTCGGATTTGTCTTCATCCGGCTGAAGTCGCCGAAGGAGCGTCCGCCGATTGACCTGCTGGCGCAGAAATTCATGGGGCAGCTGTCCTCGCTGCCGGAGGGCCTCTGTGCCTTGCGCGCGATGCCGGTCCTCAAAATCAGTTCCGGCGCGGAGTCCACCGCCATCGGCAGCGACTACGCCTACCTGCTGACGGGCCTGGATCGCGAGGCCGTCTATTCCTCGGCGCTCAAGCTCGAACAGGAAATGCGGACGATCGGCGGCATCATTCCGTACGCGGTCCAGAACAGCGTCAAGCTGAACATGCCGCGGCTCAACGTCGCGATTGACCGCGAGCGTGCGTCATCGCTCGGCATCACCGCCGCGTCCATCGAGCAGTCGATGGCGCTCGCCTTTGCCGGCGGCTACGTCGCGCAATTCACGACCGACCAGGATCAATACCAGGTCATCCCGGAAATCGAAAAGCCGAGCCAGCGCAACCCGGAAAATCTCGGCCTGCTTTATCTTCGTTCGGCCGCCACCGGAGGCCTCGTGCCGCTCAAATCGCTCGTGAAATGGACCGAGGAAGCCAGCCCGCAAAACGTCCCGCACGCGCAGCAGCACGAATCCGCGACGATCTCCTTCAGCATGTTCCCCGGCGTTCCGCTCGGCTACATGACCAAGGCCATCGAGGAAAAGGCCGCGAAGATTCTGCCGCCCGGCGTCGAGGGAAAATTCGTCGGCGACGCGCTCGAATTCCAAAAATCCATCGCGAGCCTCGGCGTGCTACTGCTCATCGCGATCTTCCTGAAATACATCGTCCTCGGCATCCTCTACGAAAGCTACATTCACCCCTTCACGATTCTGACCACACTGCCCGTCGCGGTCTTCGGCGGCTTCCTGACGCTCTTCGCCTTCCAGAGCCAGCTTTCGCTCTACGCCTATATCGGCATCTTCGTGCTCATCGGCCTCATCACGAAAAACGGAATTCTGATGGTGGACTTCGCCCTGCAACGAAAGGCCGAGGGCATGAGCAGCTACGACGCGATTCACGACGCCTGCTGCGTCCGCTTCCGCCCGATTCTGATGACCGGCATGTGCGCGATCCTCGGCACCATGCCCATCGCCCTCGGCTACGGTGCCGACGCCTCCAGCCGCAAACCCCTCGGCCTCGTCGTCGTCGGCGGCATGGTTTTCGCCCAGCTCATCACGCTGTTCGTCACGCCCGGCATTTATCTCTACATGGAAAAAATCCAGGATCGCTTCTTCAAAAAGCGCACCGACCTGGAATGACGCTCCGGTCATTTCCAATGATTGGAAAAACCGGCCGCGCAAATTTCCAATCATTGGAAGACTTCGCGGTCGCCGCGCTGGCTGCGGCGTCGCGCCGGATCAGCGGCCCACCGGCGCATCCGCATCCGTCTTCGTCACGGGTTTGACCAGCGGCGCGTTGAGCAGTTCGGCGGGGCTGGCGTCCTCGTCAACGAGCTTGCCCTTGTAGAAAAGCTGGACGCGGTGGCCGGCATAAACGCAGTGCTGGCCCTGCAGGCGAAGCTCCTCGTTGCGGAAATTTTGCGGCACGACGTAGGTCGCGGTGACCGACTTGGACTCGCCCGGCGGCCAGCGGCCGTCCAGACGCAGCACTTTTTCGGGAACGACCGCGCGGGTCAGCGCAATCTTGTCGTTGTCGATGTTGCGGTCGAAGAAATAAACCATGACGCCGACGTCCGCGGGGTTGATGGCCTCGCCGGAATTCTGCAGCAGGTTGATCCGCAGCACCCGCATTTCGTCGTAATCGCGCGTGGACTGGAACCGCTCCCGCTCGATCGAAAGAATCCGCAGCGGCCTGCTGGCGGCCGCAACCGCGGCGGCTTTTGCCGCGGCGACCGCGGAGTTCTTCGCCGCCGTTTCGAGCGCCGCCATCCGCTCCTGTTCGCTCTTTGCCGCGGAGGCCTGCGGCGTGCCCGCGGCGCGCTTCTCGACTTCCTTCCACTGCGCCGCCGCGTCGCGATACCGCCCGAGCTTTTCAAGAATTTTCGCGCGCTCGGTGTAGGCGGGAAGAAAATCGGGCGCCATGAATTGGATGCGATCTAGCGCCGTATCGGCCTGCGGCAGGTCGCCCGCCGCGGCGCGCGCAAGCGCGGCCTGCAGCATCTGCTTTGCCTCGGCGACCACCGGATCCTCGGCCGGCTCGACCGGCGTCGGCGTCACGGCGCGCGGCGGCGCGGAAGTTTCCACCAGCGCGTTCTGGCGCGCCACATCGTTGCTCGGCGGGACGATGACCGGCACTGTCGGCGAAGGCGGCGCGACCGGCGACGGCGGCGGCGGAGAGATCGCGGTCGCAGGAATCGGCGACGTGAAAACGGCCGTCGGAACCGAGTTGCTCGCCGCAATCATCGCATCGATCATCGCGCGCGCCTGGGCCATCTCCGGGTTGTTGGTCGCGGTCACCACCACCGGCACGGCGTTCGACTGCTGTTTCTTCGCCAGCGCCGCCTTCCGCACCGCCGCCAGCGAGGCGGCATCGAGCTTCGGCGTCTTCTGCCGCATCGGCGCGACCACGACGAAATAAATCTCCGCCGCCACGATGCCCGCGATCACCAGCAGCGTCAGAACCTGCAGCCCGCTGATGCTGCGTTTCTCGCCCACCGGCGACTGGTCGTAAATGAGATGAAACTCAAGCTGCGTGCGGCCGACATCAATCTTGTCGCCATTCTTCAGCACCGCCTCGACCACCGGCCGGCCGTTCACCTGCAGCGCATGGGCCGCATCGAAGGCGCAAAGAAAATGCGACCCGCCCCGCTCCTCGATGGACGCATGCCGCGGCGCGACCGACTCGTCGTCCTCCAGCGCCACGTGACACGCCGGGTCGCGACCGATCACAATGGATCCTTCGCGCACCGCCAGGCGGCGGCCCTTCATTTTTCCGTTCAAGAAAATCAGCCGGTACATGTCGCGCGGGTTTTTAGTTCAAACGCCGTCCAGATGGAAGACCGAGTTGCGCGGGCCCCGCCTCCGGCGCCGATGCCGCAAACTTCCAATCGTTGGAAAAGACCGGGGCCGCAAATTTCCAATGATTGGAAAATTTCGCAGCCGCTCAGTTTTGTTTCTTCTTCGCGCCCTTTGCGCCGACCGGAAGTCCCTCATCGCGGCCGTCGCGGATCTTCGCCATTTCGGCGACGCACTTCGCGACGATGTCGGGATGATCGGCGATGATGTTGTTCGTTTCGCCAGGGTCCTTCGAGAGGTCGTAAAGTTCCGCTCCCTTCGGGAACGGAATGTATTTCCAGTTCCCCATCCGGATGGCGATCGGCGTCGTGTGTTCGATCAGGACATCGCGGCCCTTCTTCGATTCGCCAAGCAGCGCGGGCATGACGTTCTGGCTGTCGAACTTTTCGTTCTCGGGAAGTTTCACTCCGAGCATCGCCGCGAAGCTCGCGAGGAAATCCATCTGGCAGACGAGCGCATCGGACTCGCCCGGCTTGATGTGACCGGGCCAGCTCACGATGAACGGCTCGCGCGTGCCGCCTTCGTAGAGCGAATATTTCCCGCCCTTGAACGGCCCCGCCGGTTTGTGGTCGCCAAGCTTTTCCTTGGCTCCATCCGCATAGCCGTCGTCGATCACCGGCCCGTTGTCGCTCGAAACAATCACGATCGTGTTCGATGCGATGCCGCAGTTCTCCAGCGTCTCCATCACGCGCCGCACCGAGTCATCGAACGAAACGATCGCATCGCCGCGCGGGCCCATCGCCGTCTTGCCGACGAAGCGCGGATTCGGCACGCGCGGCACGTGGATGTCGTGCGTGGCGAAATAGAGAAAGAATGGTTTGGCTTTGTTTGCCTCGATGAACTTCAGCGCCTCGCCGGTGAACACATCGCAGATATTCTCATCCGTCCACCGCGCCGACTTGCCGCCCTTCATGTAGCCAATCCGGCTGATGCCATTGATGATCGTGCAATCGTGCCCGTGCGTCAGCCCCATCTTCAGCAGCTCCGGATGTTCCTTGCCCGTCGGGTCGTCGCCGACTTTCTTCAGATAATCCACCTCGATCGGATCGTCCGGCGACAGCCCGACCACGTGCCCGTTCTCGATGAAAACGCACGGCACGCGGTCGCCCGTCGCCGCCATGTGAAACGAATGATCGAAGCCGACCTGATTCGGCCCCGGTGCGATCAACTTGTTCCAATCGAGGTTGCCGTCGCCCAGCCCGAGATGCCATTTGCCGACGCATCCCGTCGTGTAACCCGCCTGCTTGAAAACTTTCGGCAGCGTCGTGCGCGCCGGATCGATGATCAGCTTCGCATCGCCGGGCAGGATTCCGGTCCCCTTTTTGCGCCACGGATATTCCCCCGTCATCAGCGAATACCGCGTCGGCGTACATGTCGCCGACGGCGCGTGCCCGTCGGTGAACCGCAGCCCGCTTTTCGCCAACCGGTCCACGCTCGGCGTCTTCACCGCGGTTGCGCCGTAGCAGCCCACATCCCCATAGCCGATGTCATCGGCCAGGATGAAAATCACGTTGGGTTTGTCCGCCGCGACCGCCGCGGCTGCTGCAAAACAAATCGAGAAGAAAAATTTCCGCATCGCGAATCTCCCAAAGTTCCAATGATTGGAAAAACAGCCTGCCGCATTTTCCAATGATTGGAAACCATGATTTCGGGTGTTTGCGATTTGCCTGCTTTCCCGCGCGGGCCGTGGTAGGGTTCGGTGGAACTAATAGATCGGAGTGCTTGTGACGACATTTGAATCATTTAATTTTGCAGAGCCCATCGCCGAGAACCTGAAGAGGCACGGCTTCGAAACGCCGACGCCCATCCAGGCCGAGGCGATCCCCGCGGTGCTCGAAGGCCGCGATGTCGTCGGCGTGGCGCAGACCGGCACCGGCAAGACCGCCGCGTTCGTGCTGCCAATTTTGCAGAAATTCATGTCCGGCCCGAGCCGCCACGTCCGCGCGCTCATCATCGGGCCGACGCGCGAACTCGCCGAACAGATCACCGGAGTCGTTCACGAACTCGGTCGCGGCACGCATCTGCACACCGCGATGATTTTCGGCGGCGTGAGCTACCGGCCGCAATTCGACGCGATCCGCCGCGGCGCGGAAATCGTCGTCGCCTGTCCGGGCCGTTTGCTCGATCATCTGCAGCAGGGCTCGATCCGCCTCGACCGCGTCGAAATTCTCGTGCTCGACGAAGCCGACCAAATGTTCGACATGGGCTTCCTGCCCGACATCAAGAATATCATCAAACGCGTTTCGGCGAACCGGCAGACGCTGCTTTTCTCCGCGACGATGCCGCCCGAAATCCGCAAGCTCGCACAGCAAATTTTGCGCGACCCGAAGGAAATCAAGATCGGCCACGCCGCGCCCGTCGAAACCGTCAGCCACTCTATTTTTCCCGTCAAACAGGAAGACAAGGCGGCGGTGCTCGTCGAGCTGCTGCGCCGCACCGACGCCGGCCCCGTGCTAATTTTCACCCGCACGCGCCACCGCGCGAAAAAACTCGGCGATACGCTCGTGAACGCGGGCTTCCGCGCCTCCTCCATCCAGGGCGACCTTTCGCAAAGCCAGCGCAAGCGCGCGATGGACGGATTCCGCAGCGGGCAGTTTCAGATTCTTGTCGCGACCGACGTGGCCGCGCGCGGCATCGACGTTTCGGGAATTTCCCACGTCATCAACTTCGACATGCCCGATACGATTGATCACTACACGCACCGCATCGGCCGCACCGGCCGCGCCGCGAAATCCGGCGACGCGTTCACGCTGGTGACGCGCGAGGATGCGGACATGGTCCGGCAGATCGAGCGGGTTCTGCGCGCGCCGATCGAACGCCGATACCTCGAAGGTTTCGATTCGCGATCCGCGCAGTTTCCGGCGCGAAGCCATCGCGCAGAGCATCCGCGGGAACAGGGCGGACCGGCGCAGGAGCAGCGGCAGGAAAGGCCGCCCCGCGATGAACGTCCACGCCGGGATGAACGTCCGCGATTCGGCGGACAGGATCGTTCTCATTTCAAGAAGCCTTTCCACCGCCCGCATCGGGATGAACAACGCGGCCCGGCCGCGCATCCGCCTCGCGACGAAGCGCCGCGGGCCGAACCGCCGCGCGAACGTCCGGCGCCCGAAGCAGCGCCGCGGGCTCCGCTGGCCGGGCATCACGGCGATCAACCGCGCGAACAGCACCGCGAGCAACCGCGCCGCGAATTCCATCGCGAAATTCGCCACGAAGATCGTCCGCCGCGCCGAAGCGATGAGGCGCCGCGCGAGGGACAGAAACCTGCGGCCCCGGCTTCACATCAGGATCAGCCGCGCCGCCCGTTTGAGAAGAAGGCGTTTCATGGCGAGTTTCGCCGGAAGAAGCCCTTCGATCCAACCGTCAAACCGACGGCACACCGGAAAGCCTCGCGCGACCAGGAGCCGACGATGACCGGCGCGCCGCCGCATCCGAAATCAACGAAGCCGAAACAGCGTCCGTTCTGGGAACGTTTTTCGCGCTGACGTAGCGGTCCGCGCGGGCCGCCTGCGCGAGTTCCAATCATTGGAGAAGTTCGATGGCGAAAGTTTCCAATGATTGAAAATGTGATTTTGAGCAGAACGGGGGCGGCGGATGTCATAGGCAGGCGGCGCTTGACGCGGCGGGCGGCGAAAACGTAGCTTTCCGCCCTTTGTGCCGCGACGTGGCGCGGCTTGGAGCAAATCCGTTTATGGCAAAACCTGAGTCTGTTTCGCGATCGCTTGAGGCGGTCGCCCCGCCCATTCCCGAGCCCGTTTCCGATCAGGAGACGGGGGCGTTTTTCCGGCGCGTGGACAAGTGGGCGTTCTGGATCGCGTTCCTCGCGACGTTCGCGGTGTATTTCCACACCAATGCGCCGACGGTGACGCTGGAGGATTCGGGCGAGCTTTGCACCGGTTCGGATTATCTGGGCGTGCCGCATCCGCCGGGCTATCCGATCTGGACGCTGTTCACCTGGTTCTTCAACTGGATTTTCCATTGGGTGAAATATTTCGGCACGCCAGATTCGAACGAGCTGATCGTGTGGAAGTCGATCAAGCTTCTGTTCGGGCAGTACAAGGGCGACTGGCATCCGAACCCGGCGTGGTCCGTCGGCCTGTGCTCGAATTTCTTCGGCGCGCTGGCGTGCGGAATGCAGGCGATGCTGGTGAGCCGCTCGGGTCTGGACATGCTGCGCGGGCTGAAAAAAGCGACCGAGGTGCTCGGCGAGAAACAGGAATCGCTCATCTGCCTGACCGGCGGCGTGGTCAGCGGGTTGCTGCTGGCGTTCAGCCCGGTGCTCTGGTCGCAGTCCACCATCGTGGAAGTGTACGCGCTGAACGCGGCGTTCCAGATCGCGTGCCTCGTGCTTTTGTACCGCTGGATGAGCCGGCCGAAGGAAATGGGGACGATGATCCTGATGTGGTACGTCTTCGGCCTCGGCCTCACGAACCATCAGACGCTGCTGTTCCTCGGCCCAGCGCTGGCCGTCGGCCTTCTCGTGCGCGATCTGGAATTGTTCGCCACCTACGCGGTGGCGGGTCTCGGCATCATCGCGGTGGTGATCATGAACGTCCTCGCCGGGGCGGCGCACGCGGATTCGTGGAAGTGGGTCGCCGGGCCGTTTCCTGTTTCACAGCACATCGGATTCTGGGTCGAAACATTCACCCTTCTGGCCGTGCCAGCGATCGCGTGGCGAGCCGGTTTGAAGCGTGGCCGCGAGGTTACATTTGCTCTTTGGGCGGCGATGGCGGGGCTGTCGTTCAACTTTTTCATGAGCTTCGCTTCAGAACAAAACCCACCGATCAACTGGGGCTATCCGCGCACGTGGGAAGGTTTCATGCACGCGATCACACGCGGCCAGTACGAGGCGATCAACGTGGCCGACATTTTCGGCTCGCACTTTCTCCAGCAGGTCGAGGCCTATCTGCGCGACCTTCGCGGCCAGTTCACGATGCCGATTGCCGTGCTCGGCGCGCTGCCGTTCTGCACGTGGAGCTTCAACTGGGGCGGCCGCCGCATCAAGGCCATCTATGTCGCCGTGGCGCTCGCCGCACTGACGGTCGTGCTGGGCGTGATTGACAGCGTGGCCGAAATCAAGGGCGTCAACCTGGGCAAAATCGGCGAACTTTATCGCCTGCTCGGCATGATGATTTTCCCGCTGGCGTTCTTCGGCCTGATGATCACAGCCGTGAACTATTTCAGGCGGCTGTGGGAAGAAAAAGAGGAATCCGGCTTCTGGACGATGCTCATCGCCTGGGCCATCATCGGGCTTACCGGCCTTGGCCTGCTCTATGCGGACCTGCAATGGATGCTGCATCTGGGCAAGGAAAGCATGGAGTGGAAATACCGGCTCATCATTCTTTTTTTCATCTTCGGCCCGCCGGCGGCCGTCGCCGCAATTTTTTCGTTGAGTAAATCCGCCGTTGAACTGCGCTGTGAAATCGAGTCGAACCTGCAGCGCGTTTTGCTGATGACTGTCGCGGCGTTCCTGTCGCTGAGCGTGATTTTCATCACGTTCCAGAATCTTGAAATGGACATCCAGACGCTGTTCATCGGCCGCGTGCAATTCATCCAGTCGCACGCGATCTATTCGCTGTGGCTCGGCTTCGGCGTGATCTTCCTTCTCACCCATCTGGACGTCATCCTCGGCGGGCGCAAATTCGTCACCTACGCCTTCACGCTGGCCAGCCTCGGGATGCCGGGCGTGCTCATCTATCAGAACTATTGCGATCCCGAACAGATCCGCATTGACGGTGGCGCGCAGATGAACAAGCACGACTTCGGCTGGCAGTTCGGCGCATGGGAGATGGGCGGCGCGCCGGAAATCCTCAAGGACATTCCCGAAGAGCAGGTAAAACTTTTCCCGAATCCGAACTACCCGCCGCCGATGGAACAAAATGCGATCTTCTTCGGTGGAACCGATCCGGGCCGTTTCGTGCCGACCTGGATGATCTACTGCGGCCACTTCCGCTCCGACGTGTATCTGATCACTCAAAACGCGCTGGCCGACAACACCTACATGAACGTCATGCGCGACCTTTACGGCGACCTCATCTACATCCCGTCGCAGCAGGACAGCAATCTGGCCTTCCAGCAATACGTGCAGGACGTGCAGTCCGGCAAGGTGCAGGCCGGCGCCGATGTCAGCTTCGAAGGCGGCCGCGTGCAGGTGCAGGGCGTCGGCGGCGTCATGATGATCAACGGCATCCTGTGCGACATGATCTTCAAGCACAACAAGCGCACCAACGCCTTCTACGTCGAGGAAAGCTACGTCATCCCATGGATGTATCCCTACCTCGAGCCGCACGGCCTGATCATGAAGCTCAACACCGAGCAGGTTCCGCAGCTCTCGCCGGAAACCGTCAAAAACGACCGCGCCTTCTGGGACTGGTACACCCAATATCTCATCGGCACGAAGACCAACATGCCCGACACGATCAAGACCGCCACGGATGTCCGCAAGGCGCTCAAACTTTCCGACCAGATCGAAGTCGAGCCGCTCGATGTGGCCGAAACGGCCGGGCAAAATGTCGAGGCGACCAACGCCCCGGCGAAGACCGCAGCCGGGAAAATGATAACGTGGCGCATCGGCGGCCGGCCCGAATTTTTCACCGACGTCGTCGCGCGCAAAACCTTCAGCAAGCTGCGCAGCGCCATCGCCGGCATCTACATCGCCCGCCACATGTTCAGCGAGGCCGAATACGCCTTCAAGCAATCCATCGAACTCTATCCCCTCAGCCCCGAGGCCAACTTCCGCCTCGCCGACGCCTACATGCAGCAGCTCCGCTTCACCGACGCGCGCAAGATCATCGAGAACTTCCTCTCCCAGGACACGGAGAACACCAAGGTCTCCTCCTTCCTCGACCAGATCAAAAACCTGGAAAAGGCCAACGCGCGCCGCGACGTCCTCGAAGTCACCCTCTCCAAGGGCGGCGACCTCAACCTCGCGCTGGAACTGCTCGGCATTTATCGCAGCATGAACATGGCCCCCCGCATGGACGGCCTCGCCGACAGCATCGTCGGCCAGCAGGGCCTGCCCCCGCAGGTCATCCTCCAGATCGCCCAGATGTATGGCGAAATGAAGCGCGCCGACCGCGTCGCCGCCATGCTCCAAAAATATCTCCTCCGCTCCCCCACAGATTCCGCCCGCCGCGTCGACCTGGCAAAATGCCTCATCGCCATGCAGCAGCCCGGCCCCGCGCTTGGCGAACTCCGCATCGCCATCCAGCAGGGCGGCGAACCCGTCCGCGAAATCATCCGCCGCGACGCCTCCGCCTTCAGCCCGCTCGCCGGAAACGCCGAATTCCAGCGGCTCGTCCCGCCGGCCCAGGGCGGAAACCCCCTCAACGCCCCCGGCGGCCTGCCCCTGTTCTGACCGATGCCGGCCGGAACCGGAACTTCCAATCATTGGAAAATTGCGCCGCCGTGATTTCCAATGATTGGAAAAGAGCGACTCCAGATCTAAAAGGCCTCCGCAACACGGAGGCCTTTTCGATTTGGAGCACCGGCCGCCGTCGAGCGGCTCAGCCGAACGAGCAGATGTACTCGGCGATGCCCGAATCCACTGCGATGTCGAACTTCGAATTTCCGGGCACGTCGAACGCGGTGCCGGCGGCGTAATCCTTCCACGCGGCTTCGCCCGCCTGCTTCACGCGGCACGCGCCGGCGATGATCTCCATCTTTTCCGGCGCGCCCGTGTTGAACGTGAACGTGCCGGGATAAATCAGGCCGAGGGTCTTCTTCACGCCGCCGGCGAGAAGAACCGTGTGGCTGACGACCTTGCCGTCGAAATACACGTTCGCCTTGGCCACCACGCTGACATTGTCGAATTGTGCGGATTTGCTCATCTGATTGTTCTCCAAAAAAATTGCGCGCCAGCTTACGCGAGACGCGGGTGCTGTCACCAAATTTGCGTCACGGCGCGGCGGCGCTGTTTATCCGCCTGCGGACGTAGGCGAGCCATGCGCCGCGGTCCTCCGGCGAGGCATCCAGAAGCTCCACGCCCATGTCGAAGCCGGGCCGGTCGGCCGCCGGCGTCACCCAGCGCACGCGGCCATAGTGGGTGATCGGCGAGACCGCGTCGGGCGGCTCGATGAAGATTTCCACCATCGCGCCCTCCGGCAGGCCCTGCTCGTCATAAAATCGCAGCCCCTTTTCGGAAATCTCGCTGGTCACCTCGCGCACGGGGCCGCGGTTCATCTTGAAACGCTCATCGGGAATCACGCTGATCGTGACGGCCACCCGCTCATAAACTCGCTGCGAATCCCTTTTGTCTGCCTGGATCATGAAACGCTTCCCTTCCGCGTGCTCGCGGGGAATAAAGCCCGCCCCGGCATTCCCGTCAAGCCGGCTGACGCCGCATCCGCCGGCACGTTCACTCCGCACGTCCGGTGCTTGCGGCGGCGGTGAAGCGCCGGTAGAGTCACGCGAATTTGATTTTTGGAATTCAACCAATGCGACAGAAACTTTTCATCACGGCGCTCGCGTTGCTGCTGGCCGCAGGCTGCGACGAGCCGCCGGGCCAGCGCGAACTGCAGCGCGGACTGCGCGAAATCGAGCGCGGCAATTTCAACGCCGCCTGCACGCAGATCGAAAAATCCATCGCCGCGCGGCCCGGCAGCGAGCAGAACCTCGAAGGCTACAACTATCTCGGCATCGCCAACTGGAGGCTCGGCCGCACGCAGGAGGCGATGGAAGCCTTCGAAAGCGCGCGCCGCCTCAGCCCCATCGCGCCGGAGCCAACCTACAACCTCGGCGTACTCTGCGCCGAGTCCGGCGACATGCCACGCGCGCTCCAACTCCTCAAGGACACCGCGCTGATGGACGAAAAAGATCCGCGGCCGCTCGAATACATGGGCGCGATCTACGCGAAGAAGCAGCAGTGGCCCGAGGCGCGCCGCTGCCTCTATGCCGCACGCAGCCGCGCACCCGCCTCGCCGCGCATCCTCACCGCCATCGGCCTCATCGAACTGGACACCGACAAGCCCGAGACCGCCGTCGCGACGATCCAGTCCGCGCTGCGGCACGATGAGAAATATGCGCCCGCGCTTTTCGATCTTGCCGTGATCTACCAGACGCGCCTCAACGATCCCGCGCAGGCCCGCGCGTGTTTTGGAAAATTTCTGGCCGTCACGAATTCCGGCCCGCAGGCCGGCTATGCGCGGCGCTGGCTCGCCGCCTTCGGCGGAGCCGCCGCCGCGGCGCAAACAAATCGCGAGCCGGCCGCAGCGCAATTGCCGCCCGTGAAAATTCCGCCCGTTTCGCTGCCGGACCAGCCTCCAACTTTTTCCGGCGGCACCGACCTGCTGGCCAGGGCGCGCGACGCCGCCGACCACGGGCGCAATGAAGACGCGCTGAACTTCTGCCTGCAGGCCGCGCAGCAGGCCGCCGCGCGCGGCGACAAGACCGCGCAGGAAAAATCGCTGCGGCTGGGCGTGCAGCTGTGCGTGGATTCCGCCCGCGCCCACACCGAGCTTGGGAATTTTCAGCTCGCGCAGGGCCAGAACGACGCCGCGCTGCGCGCGTTCAAGGCCGCGCTCACGCTCAACGATTCCTACGGCCCCGCCTTCCTCGGCCTCGGCCGCGCAGCCTGCGCGACGCGCGAATTCGACACCGCGCTGGTCGGCTTCAAACAGGCCGTCCAGACCGATCCGTCGAGCGCCGACGCGCTGTGGCTGCTCGCGCAGCTCTACGACAAAAGCATTGAGATGCCCGCCAACGCGGTGAAGACCTATTCCGATTTCGTGAAACTTTTTCCCGCAGATTCCCGCGCGTCGCTCGCCCGCGAGCGCATGCGCCTCATCACCGCGGCCCGCCATTCGCCGGCGGCAAATTCCGCAGCGGCAGCCGCGCCGTCGCGCGAAGGCGGTGTTACGGCAGCCGCAATTGCCGCAGCCGTGCAGCACGCGGCGCCCGCGGCGCCATCGCAACAACCCGATCGCGCGCCGCCGCAGACGCTGCCATCGAAACTCACGCCCGACGAAGTCAACCCCGACGTCGCCGCCGCATCGCGGCCCACGACCGGCGAGAGCAATCCCTCGGCCGGCCGGCAGGCGTTCAGCCGGGCCGCCGATTACCAGCAGCGCGGCGACTGGAACAACGCGCTGTATTATTTCGAGCAGGCCGTGCGCAACGATCCGACGCTCGACACCGCCTGGTTCAATCTCGGCGCCGGCTACAGCCTCCGCGGCGACACCGCGAAGGCGAAGGACGCCTACCTGCGCGCGCTCCAGCTCAAGCCCGACTACACCGAGGCGCGCTACAACCTCGCCGTGCTCTATCTCGAATCGCATGATTTTCGTGCCGCTGAAAAACTGCTGACCGATCTGACGCAGCGAAATCCCGGCTACGCCAACGCCTATCTCGCGCTCGGCCAGATTTACGCCCGCAGCGCCGCGACACTTCCGCAGGCGAAGGCGGCCTACAAAAAATTCCTCGAGCTGGCCCCGGCCAGCCGCTCCGCCCCCGGCGTGAAGCAGTGGCTGCAGGCGCAGTAGAAGTTCCGTTTCGCAAGTTCCAATGATTGGAAGTTCCGGCCGCGAAAACTTCCAATGATTGGAAATTTCCTTCGTGGCCGCCCGGGCTTTGAAATTACGGGCGGCGGCGTTAGCGGGGCGGGGCGTTGGTGACGTGGATGGCTTCGTCGAGCAGCATGTGCGCGGCGGCGCGGCGGGCCACGAGCGTATCCTGCGCATAGTCACCGCTGTAGTCTTCGTACAGCTTTGCAGCCTCGACGAGTTTTCTGTCGTGGATCAGCGGCTCGGTTTTCTTGTCGAGCTCCCGCATCGCATCAATGATCGCCTGGACCTTGGCCGCGGGCATGCGCTGGAGCGGCGGCGCCAGCTCCCCGTTTTTGCGTGCGTGTTCAAGCCGCTTCGCGACAAGTTCGAGCAGCGGGCCGCGGGGCGCGGCGGCGGGCGCGGCCGGCGCAGGCGCGGACGCGTCGGCCGGGTGCGCGTTGGTCGCGGGAACGTGCGGCGGTTTGTGTTCGCGGACCGCGCCGGAGCTGTAATGCTTCCATTCGCGCGCGATGATCTGCTTCAGGCGTTCGGTCTCGCCGGGGTTCTTCATCAGCCAGTAGTCGAGGCCGCCAAGGCCAAGCAGGACCAGCAGCAGGATGGTCAACAGAGCGCGCCGCCGTTGGGGCGGGGTGGCTTGCGCGCGCGCGCCTTCGACATCCACGCTCTCGGAAGACGGGAAATCATTGATGAGGATCCGCGAGATGTCGGCGATGAGATCGTTCCAGTCGACGTGGCGTTTCGTGCGGTCCTTCTCCATCATTTTTTCGATGAGCGCGGCGGTGGATTTCGTCACCTGCGGGTTGCGTTCGCGCACGGGCGTGAGCGGCGCGTTGAGCTGCGACTGGAGAATCTCCGGCACGTTCGAGCCGGGGTACGGCGGCGAGCCGGTGACCATGTGGTAAAGCGTCGCGCCGAGGCCGTAGATGTCGGCGCGGCAGTCGATGTCCTGGCGGCAGTCGGCTTGTTCGGGGCTCATGTAGTGCGGCGTGCCCAGCACCATGCCGGCCTGCGTTCCGTCGCCCTCGTCGAGCAGACTTTTCGACAGGCCCATGTCCATGAGTTTGATGTCGCCGTCCTGGTCAACCATGATGTTGCCGGGCTTGATGTCGCGGTGCAGCAGGTGGTGGCGCTCCCACGCGTAGTTGAGCGCGCGCGCCACGCAGATCGCGACGGCCAGCGCGTCTTCCTCCGGCAGCCGGCCCTTCCGCTGCAACCGCGCGGCCATCGTTTCGCCTTTGACATACGACATGGCCAGGTAATAGACGCCCATCGTTTCGCCGGCGGAATATGCGGCGACAATGTTCGGGTGATGCAGCCGCGCCAGCAGCCGCACTTCCTTCATGAACCGTTCGACCGCCGCCTCGCTGGTCGTGAGCGACGAGTTCAAAACCTTCAACGCAACCTTGCGGTCCAGCAGCGTCTGCGTGGCGAGGAAGACTTCGCCCATCGAGCCGTGCCCGATCGCCTTTTCGACGCGCATGTCATCAATCACGAGCCCCGGATAAATTCCCGTGCCCGGCGTACGGATGGTCTTGCCGCAATGCGGGCAGTCGGTTTCGTAGCCGGAGACATTCGCTTCCGACTCAAGAGCACCCTCGCAATGCGGACAATGGAACTTCACCACCATGTTGACAGTCTAGGCTACAACGCACGCCGGCTTCAAAACTTGTTTTTCTATTTCTCCCGAATCGTTACGGATTTCACCGCGCCCTTTCGCCATCGCGGCGGGAGCTTCGCGGTCATCGAAGAACTTCGCCGCAATATTCCTGTTTCGTTGAACGGCGCGAGTGCGGTAGTGTTTCTCCGTCATGCAAGACGATAAACGCAAGACCGTGCGGATCGACAGGGCGATCTGTGTGACCATTCAGCGCGTCGCCGACGAACCGGAACTGCGCCGGACCGTTGACGCCGTGGCGCGCGACGTGTCGCTCAACGGCATCGGCCTCGTGGCCGATGCGCCTTTCGACAACGAAACGAAGGTTCAGGTCACGGTCTATTTCAACTTCGAGACGGAAAACGGCCGATTTTGCAGCGCGGAAGGTGTTGTCCGGAGTTGCGCGCCGGAAGCCGACGGAAAATTCCGCATCGGCATCGTGCTCGGCGAGCGCCCGCGCCGCGAACTGCAGGCATGGCACGACATGCTCCAGCGCTGGCGCTCCTTCGTTTCTTGAACTGGATGCGTCAGGTTTTCAGCCCGCGCAGATCGGCTTCCAGTTTTTCTTTCGAGGCGAGAAGTTTTCCCCACGTGACAATGTCGCCGGAATACGCGGCAGTGCGGCCGAGGATCGTGATCAGGTTGCTTTGCACGCTGGGCGCGACCGTCGGATTGTCGAATCGCGATTCGGTGACGCGCTTGTGGAAATCCGCGATGTTCGTCTTCGCGCCCTCGGCGTAAATCCCGGGACACTTTCCGCCGCGATACATCTTCGGACCGCGAATCATGACGTTTCCACCGTATTCGCCCTCGAACACGCCGCTCTGTCCGAACGCGCGAACGCGGATACCGCCGGGCTGCGATCCCTCGTCGTTAAATTGCATTCCGTTGAACGTGAAGCTGACCTTGTCGTCGTAGCGAAACAAACCGGTGAAATTGTCGGAGCAGGTTCCGAGGTCGTGCGTTTTCAGCCCGCAATCGCCCGTGGCGCTTTGCGGCGGCTTCTGCATCACCCAGTTCATCACGTCGAGCGAATGGATGAACTGCTCGGTGATGATGTCGCCGGAGAGAATCTTGCACATGCCCCAGGCGCGCAACTTCACTTCGGGATCGTTCGGATTTTTCCGGACCGCGTCGGCGTGTCCGCCAAACGGCCAGCCGCCGTGATAAATCGCCTCGCCAAAAACGACCCCGCCCATGTCGCCCGCGTGAACTTTTTCGAGCGCTTCGATGAAGAACGGCGTCGCGCGCGTCTGAAAATCGATCAGGAAAACCTGTTTTTTCTCCGTCGCCTTTTTGCCGAGCTGCTCGATCGTGAGGCAGCCGGGCACGTCCACCGCGATAGGCTTCGCGCAATAAACATGCTTGCCCGCTTCGACCGCAGCTCCCGCCTGCTCCGGCCGGAAATACGGCGGTGTGATGATCGCGACGGCATCAACGCCGGACTCGATCACTTTCTTGTAATTCGAGAGCGTCGAAAAACAGCGCGACGCATCAACGCCAAGTTTCGCGCCGGCCGCCTTCACCTTGTCCTCGAAATAATCGCCGACCGCGTGGATTTCGTAGCCGCCGTGTTCCTTGAAAAAATTCGCAATCCAGACACCGCGGCCGCCGCAGCCGATGAGGCCGAGCTTGATTTTCGGGCCGGCGGGCGGGATCGCGGGCGCGGCGGTTTGCGCGGTCGCGCGCAGCGACGCGAGCGCGGCGGCGGTTGAGGTTGTGGCGATGAAGTCGCGGCGGCTGATGTTCATGATTTTTCCTTCCTTCGTTGATTTCAGATTTCAAATCGCAAATTCAGGTTTCAGGTTTCGAAAAAGAATTTCCCCACGGCTCCAGTTTCTCTCGAAGAAACTGCCGCGCCCGGTACAGCCGGTTCTCGACGGATTTTTCCGAGCAGTCCATCACGACTGAAATCTCGCGCATCGCCATGCCGTGATATTCGGCCAGCACGAACGCCGTGCGCTGGTCTTCCGGCAATTCCGCAACCGCTGCAGCGATGGCCGCGCCGAGTTCGTTGTGACGCGCCTCGGCATCCGGCCCGGGTCGCGACGACGCCGGCTCGACGGCGATTTCGTCGAGCGGAGTTTGCGGCCGCCGCGCGCGCGCGCGAAGCCGGTCAATCGCGGCGTTTCTCGCGATTTGAAAAAGCCACGTCGAAAACGCGGCGCGGTTTTCGCGGAAGGAATTCAATCGTTGCCACGCGCGGACGAACGAATCCTGCGCGAGGTCCTCGGCGTCGGTCCGGTCGCCAATGATCCGCCAGATGAAATTCAGCACCGGTTTCGCGTAGCGATCAACGAGCGCCGCGAAGGCCGTTTCATCGCCCTCGCGCGCGCGCCGGATCAATTCGAGTTCGCCGCCATCGGTTGGCATGACCCCAAGTTTCCAATGATTGGAAGAAAACGCGAACGGAATCTACCAATCATTGGAAGTTCACGAATCGGATTTTTCCAATGATTGGAAGTTTGCACGGAGTATTCATGACTGGCTTTCTTTGGTGAGAGATGAATACGATGACGTGAAACGGCCGCCATTCGATCACTTATGAACAGTCATTTGAACATCCGTAAATTGCAGGGTCTTTCGCAGACTGCGGCTGAGGAGCGGCTACAGACAGAAGGTTTCAACGAACTGCCCTCGGCGAAACCGCGCAGCATTTTTGCCATCGCCTGGGAAGTTGTGCGCGAGCCGATGTTCCTCCTGCTCGTGGCGTGCGGCGTAATCTATCTGGTGCTCGGCGACAAAGAGGAAGCGCTGATGTTGCTCGGCTTCGTCTTCGTGGTCATGGGCATCACGCTATATCAGGAACGCAAGACGGAACGGGCGCTGGAGGCGCTGCGCGATTTGTCCAGCCCGCGCGCCTTTGTCATTCGCGACGGACAGGAGAAACGGATTCCCGGGCGCGAAGTTGTGCGCGGCGACATCGTGATTGTTCGCGAGGGCGACCGCGTCCCCGCTGACGCGCTTCTGCGCGACGCGCTCAACCTTTCGGTGGACGAGTCGCTATTGACAGGCGAATCCGTTCCGGTCCGCAAACAGGCCGGCGAAACAATGCAGCGTCCCGGAGGTGACGATTCGCCGGCAGTTTTTTCCGGAACGCTCGTCGTGCAGGGACAAGGCATCGCCGAGATTCAGACGACCGGCGCAAATACCGAGATCGGCAAAATCGGAAAGTCGCTCCAGACGGTCAAGCGGGAAGAAACGTCGCTACAGCGCTCCACAGGCCGTCTCGTGAAGAAGCTGGCGATTATCGGGCTGTCGCTCTGCGTGCTAGTCGTCGTTGTGTATGGCCTGACGCGCGGAGACTGGCTGCAAGGATTGCTGGCCGGCATCACGCTTGCGATGGCGACGCTGCCGGAAGAATTTCCGGTTGTGCTGACAATATTTCTCGCGCTTGGCGCGTGGCGGATTTCGCGCAAGCACGTGCTCACGCGCCGAATTCCCGCCATCGAAACGCTCGGTTCAGCGACGGTACTTTGCACGGACAAGACCGGAACGCTGACGATGAACCGGATGGCCGTGGCGCGTCTGCAAGCAAATGATGTTGTCTGCGATCTCGGAAAAATTGGAAGCGACGCATTGCCGGAGGCCGTGCATGAACTCGTCGAGTTCGCCATTCTCGCGAGCCAGCGCGACCCGTTCGATCCGATGGAAAAAGCGATTCACGAAGTCGGCAACAAGTGCCTCGCGCGAACCGAACACTTGCACGCCGATTGGGAATTGATTCGCGAGTATCCGCTTTCCCGCCAGTTGCTGGCGCTCTCGCATGTCTGGAAATCGCGCGCGGGAAACGACTACATCATCGCGGCCAAAGGCGCGCCGGAGGCCATCGCCGATCTCTGCCATTTCACCCCGGCGCAAACAAAAACGCTGGCCGGTCAAGTTGACGCGATGGCGAAAGACGGACTGCGCTTGCTTGGCGTCGCCCGCGCCTGTTTTCGTCAGCAGGGCGAATTGCCGCCCGGCCAGCACGATTTCGTTTTTGAATTTCTCGGCCTGATCGCGCTGGCCGATCCGCTGCGACCGACCGTGCCCGCAGCCATCGCCGAATGTCAGTCCGCCGGCGTTCGCGTGGTGATGATCACCGGTGACTATCCGATAACCGCGCAGCAAATCGCCAGCCAGGCAGGTCTGCCGCACGGCGAATTGATGACCGGTCCCGAATTATCCGACCTGGACGACGCGCAACTGCGACAGCGCATCGGCAAGGTGAATATTTTTGCCCGCGTTGTCCCGGAGCAAAAACTTAGGATTGTCCAAGCGTTGAAAGCAAACGGCGAGATCGTCGCGATGACGGGTGACGGCGTGAACGACGCGCCTGCGTTGAAAGCCGCGCACATCGGCATCGCGATGGGCGCGCGCGGCACGGATGTCGCGCGCGAATCCGCCGCGCTCGTTTTGCTCGACGACGATTTTTCCTCCCTCGTCGCTGCCATCAAGCTTGGCCGCCGCATTTACGACAACATCCAGAAAGCCATCGCCTACATTTTTGCGATTCATGTTCCGATTGCCGGCATGTCGTTGATCCCCGTCATGCTGAAGTGGCCGCTGGTTCTCATGCCGGTTCACATTCTGTTTTTGGAACTCATCATTGATCCGGCCTGTTCGACCGTTTTCGAAGCCGAACCCGAAGAAGCGAACATCATGCGCCGCCGCCCGCGCGATCCGGCGGAACCGCTTTTCAGCCGCCGGCGGATCATCTCCAGCGTGCTGCAAGGCATGAGCGTTTTGGCCGTCGTTTTCACGGTCTTCGGTGTCGTGCTGTATCGCGGCCAGGGCGAGACAGAGGCGCGTGCCATGTGTTTCACCACGCTCATCATCGCCAACCTCGCGCTGATTCTCTCGAATCGTTCACAAACCCAGTCAATCATCGCCTCCTTGCGCACGCCCAACACCGCGGTTTGGTGGGTCGTCGGCACGGCGGCCGTTTTTCTTGCCCTCATCCTCGCGCTGCCTTTTCCGCGAGAACTGTTCCGCTTCGCACCGCTGCACTTGACGGACGTCGCCATCTGTCTTGCCGGCGGTATCATCAGCGTCCTCGGATTTGAATTTTGGAAACTCCGGCGGCGATCCTCCAAGGGGGCGTGACTTCCAATCATTGGAAGTTTGCGCCGCGGGATTTTCCAATGATTGGAAATTACGTTGTGGCTGCGGGCGGCGCGCCAGACACCACGTTTACGGCTGCGGGCGGCGGGGCGGCGGGCTTGGGCGCGGGGCGATGGGATTCTTTTTCTTTGGTGACCGTTGGCGTCGCGTGGTTGGTGGTCAGGGCGAGGCATTTTTTCGGGCAGGCTTCGACGCAGTAGTTGCAGGTGATGCAGGCGAGGCGGTCGATCGTCCAGACTTTGCCGGGGCGGTCAACTTTCAGGGCGCCGGTGGGGCATTTCTTTTCGCAGAGCATGCAGAAGATGCACTTTTCGATCTCGATGGCGAGTTCGCCGCGCGTGAGCGGTACGTGCACGCGGGGTTCGAAGGGATAGCGGTGCGTGACGGGCGGTCTCACCATCGCCTTCATAACTATTTTGGTCATGGAGAAGACAGACATGGTCAGCGCTCCGTACAGCTTATGCAGGGGTCGATGGTGAGGACGAGGATGGGAACATCGGCGAGGTCGCAGCCGGCCAGCGTTTTCACGAGGCCGGGAATGTTGGCGAAGGTCGGTGTGCGGACGCGGAAGCGTTGGAGAAACCGGGTGCCGTCGGCCTTGATGTAATAAATGACTTCGCCGCGCGGCTGTTCGGTGCGGGCGAAAAATTCGCCGTTGGGATTGCCGGTGACTTTGACGGAAACTTCGCCGGCGGGAATGCGCGCGGCGGCTTCGCGGATGATGCCGATGGACTGGAAAATCTCGTGGCAGCGGACGGCGCAGCGGCCGTAGCTGTCGCCATCGGTGCGGACGATGGGTTCGACTTTGATTTCGTTGAAGGCGGCGTAGCCGAGGGCGCGGGTGTCGCTGGCCCAGCCGCTGGCGCGCAGCGTGGGGCCGACGCAGCCGAGGGCGTAGGCATCTTCCTTCGAGAGCGTGCCGACGCCGCAGAGGCGGTGTTTGACGGAGTCGTCCTTGAGGAAAACGTTGGTGACGTCGCGCGTGTCGGATTCGATGGTGTCGAGCATCGCGAGAAGTTTTTTCATCCCGTCGGCGTCAATGTCGCGGCGGACGCCGCCGACTTTGCTCGATGAAAAAATTACGCGGCCGCCGGTGGTGGCTTCGATGACGTCGAGGACGCTCTCGCGAATGCGCCAACTGTGCATGAACAAACTCTCGAAGCCGAAGCCGTCGGCCATCAGGCCGAGCCACAAAAGATGGCTGTGAATGCGCGAGAGTTCGCCGTAGATCGTGCGCAGGTAGCGGGCGCGCGGCGGAACGGTGACGTTCATGATTTCTTCGATGGCCTGGCAGTAGGTCTGGCCGTGGATGCAACTGCAAATTCCGCAGACGCGGTCGGCGACGTGGACGAACTCGTTGAAGTCTTTTTTCTCGACGAGCTTTTCGAGGCCGCGGTGGATGTAGCCGATGGACGGGATCGCCTCGACGACTTTTTCGTCTTCGAGGACGAGGTCAATGTGAATGGGCTCGGGCAGCACGGGATGCTGCGGTCCGAATGGAATGATGGTGCGTTTGGACATGGCGGTTCAGGTTGTTGCGGCGGGTTGCGCGGGCGCGGGTGGCGGAGGTTTGGCCGGCACGACGGCGGGCGCGGGCGATTTCGCGAAGGCAAATTTTTCGGCGGTGCGGTAGAAGTTGCCTTTGTAGTCAAGGGCGAGTCCGTCGAAGCCGATGCCGTAGAGATCGTGGATTTCGTTTTCGTACAGGAACGCGCACCAATAGACGGCGCTGATGCTGGGAATGCGGAGATCCGCGGCGGGCGCGGTGAGGCGGTAATTCTGAAACTTCAGCGCGCGGTCGAAGCTGTAATTCAGCTCGATCGTCTCGCCGATTTTCGTGACGCCGATCTGGACGAGCCGCCACCCAGCGTGGCGAAGTTCGAGGACTTTCGTGACGAGCGTTGGGGCGTCAACGATGAATGTGGGCTGTTCCTCGATCATTTGCGGAATTTCTCCAGACAAATCCAGTTGATCTTTTCGTTGAAGCGCTCGGTCTTGAATTGCTTGTAGCCGACGCGGCCGTAGATGCTGAGTTTCATTTCGCTGCGGTCGCCGATGAAGGTCTCGAACCGCTTCGCGGTGGGAAACGCTGCTTCGAGTTCGGTGACGAGGCGGCGGCGCGTGCCGCGGCCTTGAAAATAAGGATGCACGAGCAACCGGCTGATATGCACGCTGTCGCCGTCCTGCACGCCGCGCACGGAGGCCATGATTTTTCCGTTGATGACGCCCTTCAAGAAAAGCATCCGGTCGAAGTCGGCGTTGATTTCCGCGAGCGTCTGCCGCAGCGCGGGACGGCTGTCGTCGGTATAGATTTCGGCCTCGCTCTGGTACACGACTTTCTGGAGCGCGAGAATTTCCGGCACGTCCTTTTTCTCGGCGCGCGTGATTTCGAGCTGGTCGGCGCGTCCGCGGCTGGCGAGATATTTGTGTTTTTCCTCAAGAATTCCGAGCGCCTTCACGACGCCGTCAATGATCGCCTCCGGACGGATCGCGCAACCGGGAGCATAGACATCAACGGGAATGACGGTGTCAACGCCGCCCGCCACATTGTAGCACTCGCGAAAAATTCCGCCGCTGGTGGCGCAGATTCCGAGCGCGACGACGACTTTCGGTTCCGGCATCTGCTCGTAAAGATTGCGAATCACGCTGCGGTTTTGTTCGTTGACGGAGCCGGTGATGAGCAGGATGTCGGCGTGTTTGGGATTGCCGGTATTGATGATGCCGAACCGCTCGACATCGAAGCCGGGCGTCAGGCACGCGAGCACCTCGATGTCGCAACCGTTGCAACTCGAAGCGTCGTAGTGGATGACCCACGGTGATCTTTTTAGTCCTGACATATTAGATTTGTTTCGTATTCAATTTCTTTTTTCCAATCATTGGAAACTGCGCATCAGTTATTTTCCAATCATTGGAGGCTGCGAAGCATTCATCATACCCTATTTCAGCAATACGAGAATGCTCAGGTTTCCTGCGCCCAGCACGGCGGTCACGAGCCACGCGCTGCGCAGCGCGAACGGCCATTTGACGCGGGCGAAAACATTGTCCACGAGGATCAGAAGAAAGAATGCCAGCGCTGTCATCACCAGACCGAGAGCCCAGTAACTTGCGAAGAAAAGATATATCCAGCCCAGCAGCATGACGTTTTCGTACCAGTGCGCGACTTCGATTAGGCCGAGCGTGCTGCCGGAAAATTCGGTGGTGATGCCGCGCACGAGTTCCTGGTGCGCGTGGTGCGAATACGAAAGATCAAACGGCGATTTGCGGAATTTGATTTCCATGACGTACATCAGGCCGAGGAACACGCCGGGAATTTTCAGGGCCAGCGGAATGTGATAGGCGGCGGCGTCATCAACATAAAAGCTGCCGGTGACCATGTAGATTCCGACGGCGGTCAGCAGCACCATCGGCTCGTAGGCCATCATCTGGATCAGCTCGCGTTCCGCGCCGATGAAGCTGTAGGGCGAGCTGGCCTTGTACGCGGCGAGCACAAAAAAGATTCCGGCGAGCGTGAGCGCGAAGATCACGAGCAACAGATCAAAGCCGCTGAAAAAAAGCGCGCCGGTGAAAATCGTGAACAGGAAGAAAAACCAGATGTACAAATTCTGCGAGCGGCGGACGACGATGTTTTCCTTCTGGAAAAGTTTCCACACGTCGTAAAACGGCTGCAAGAGCGGCGGGCCGACGCGCGACTGCATGCGCGCGGAAATCCGGCGGTCAATGCCGGCGAGGAGTCCGCCGATGAACGGCGCGCCAATGATGTAAATCGCTAAACGGAGCCATGTGTTCATACGAGCGCACCTCCAACCAGGAACATCAGAATTGCGCCGCACACGAAAACGCCGGACGACATCAGCTTCCGATCCGACATGAAACTGCCGAGATAATAATTGCTCATCGCCATGTCGCGTGTCGTGCCGGCCGAGCCGTCGAAGCGCACGGATGAATCTTCCGTGTTTCGCCCGCCTAGATACGGATCAACAACTTTCACGCGCTGGCCGTAGTTGAGGAAGGTGAACGGGAACAACGCAACGAGTCCAAGCATGATGGACATGATGATGAGATTGCCCGTGGCCATCGTCGCGGAGCGGCCATAAATCGAGATGACATACGGCTCGATGAGGTGCGAACTGACGAACGGATAAAACAGGCAGGTGAAGAATGTCATCACGGAGAGCGAAACCAGCGCGGTCCATTCGCCCGTGCTAATTCCTTTTTCGACATTCGTGATCGGCCGCGAGACTTCGAGCAGCTTGCCCATCCATTTGACCCAGAAAAACAGCGTGGCCGAGCTTCCGAAAACAATGAACACCGCGAACAGCGGCAGCGCGTCAATCACGGCCTTGAGCACGGCCCATTTGCTGATCAGCATTCCGAACGGCGCGAGGAACATTCCGGCCATTCCGATTTGCAACATCACCGCGACGCGGGGCATCGAGACAATCAAACCGCCCATCGCCTCAATGTCGCGGCTGTGAACTTTGTGCTCGATCACGCCGACGCACAGGAACAGCAGGCACTTCGCGACGGCGTGGAAAATAATCAGCAACACCGCGGCCCACACCGCCTCATAAGTTCCGATACCCGCGCACAAAACGATCAGGCCGAGATTCGCCACGGTTGAAAGCGCGAGAACGCGTTTTGCATCGCGTGCGCCAACCGCCGCGAACGACGTAACAAGAAATGTGATCGCGCCCACGAGCGCGACAAGCGTTCCGGCGGGCGTGTGTTGAAGGAGCGGCGCGAGGCGGACGAGCAGATAAACGCCAGCTTTCACCATCGTGCTCGAATGCAGCAGCGCGGAAACCGGCGTAGGCGCAACCATCGCGCCGAGCAGCCACGATGACCACGGCAACTGCGCCGATTTCGTCATGCCCGCAATTGCGAGCAGGACAACCGGCAGCATCGCGATGGACGACTTCGATGCCAGGAGCGCGCTCAATTCAAGCGGCGTGCCCGTGTGCTGAATCCACGCGAGGGCGATGGCGAAACAAAGCCCGCCAACCAGATTCATTTTCAGCGCGCGAAAGGCGTTGTTCTTCGATTCGGGATCTTCCTTGTAGCCGATCAGCCAGAACGAGGAGAGCGTCGTCAGCTCCCAGAAGAAAGACAGCCAGAGCAGATTGTTCGAAAACACGATGCCGTTCATCGCGCCGAGGAACAGAAACATAATCGCAAAGAATCGCGGACGCCTGTCGCGGATTTCCGGATGATGGTTGCCGTGAAATTCGTGCATGTAGCCGAGCGCGTACAAACAGATCAGGCCGCCGATAAATCCGATGATCAGCGCCATGATGATTGAAAACCGGTCCACAAAAAGATTGTGCATCGTCTCCGCGTGTTCGCCGGAATGAAACTCGACGGGCAGCAGCACCGCAAATTGCGCCACCGCGAGGATGCCAACCAACGGCATCTTGTGCCGCCACGCGAGCCAGACCAGATAGCCCGTCAGGAAGATTCCCACCGCCAGCATCAAATGGCCGACAAGCTCGGCAGGCGCGGGAAAACGCGTCGGATCTTGCGTGATAAAGGCGCCCGCGATGGCCGCGCTGCAGGCAAACAAGATCAGCGTTCCGGCCAGAACGATGCCGTTCCGCACCTTTTCGGTTCGTATGAAAAGCAGTGCCAGCGCAAACAGCATCGGCATCAAAATCAATATCGGTATCAGTCCCATAAATTACTTTCGCCATGCAATCGAGACGATCACATCGCGGCGCATACCAAACCCCAGATCAACAATCCGCGATAGCGGGAAAAACCTTATCAGGTCTTCGGGGCAGGGAAGAACAAAGAGGACAGGTTTTCCGATGAATTCGGTAATGCAATCATTTGCGATGATAATAAATTCCGGCTTGAATTTGGGGTAATGTTTGGTCATCATGTGCTGCTGTATGAATCAGGGAACGTTTCCATTCCGGTATGTCCATTTGGCCGTTGCGACGATTCTCGCGGTCGTTGCGAATTCGTCGCGCGCGGTGATTCGCATGGAAAATGGACTGGCTCTGCCGGCCAATTATCCGGCCAACGTGGCTGTTAGCGTGCCGGGCGGCCTGTGCGGCGGTACGGTGGTCGGTAACGGGTGGTGTCTCCTCTCTGCCAAGCATTGCGCATCCGCAGCGGATGGGGTGATCCCGGCGAGCCATTCAATTAACGATGCAAAGGGACGTCCAGGCATTGATAGTGATCTAACGATCTTTCTTCAGAACCCGGCCCGAAGCATTGCGTTGGTTCCGCTTGAATCGCAGTTCGCCTATTTTGTGGATCTTTATTCAGGCGCCTACAGCGTTGGCAATTTGATCGCGTTTGCCGGGAATGGCACAGATGCATCAATGCCGGGAAACGGGATGGCCGGGATGGCAGCCAAAACCCTGTCTCAAGGACAGAGCGTTGCCGGTTTCTTGGGAAGTTCGATTCCAGACGATAACGTACAAATGGCTTACAATTCGCCCGGGACAAGAAGCGCAGAGACGCAGTTGCTGCAGGGCGATTCAGGTGCGTTCATCACAATCAACGACATTAATTACTTGGTTGGTGCGAATGTGGCCTTGAGTGTGCCGTTCAACAGTATGAACGGAGTTTCCCAGGCTAATCAGGCTTCATCAGGGAACAATTTCGCCACCTTCGATTGGATTTTGACCGACGGGGGAACCAGCGTTCCTGAACCTGGGACGCTCGGCATGCTCGTCATTGGTGTTGGTGGAATTCTCTTTATGCGCCGCCAGATGAAGTCTCGCCCGCAGCCCGCCTTGGCTTCTGTTCGCCGCTGACTTTTTCAAGCAGGCGGTGCGCAGCTTGTAAATCTGGAAAGGCCTTTGCCGTCGCGATAATTTCCTTCAGTTTCTTTGCGGCTTTTTCCGGCTGCCCATCGCGAGCGCACGCCAAGGCATAATGAAAGCCCGCGGTCAAATTGTCCGGCATTTTCTTCATTGCCTGCTCAAGCACATTAACCGCTTCGGCCGTGTGGCTGCTCTCCGCCAGAACCCACCCCAGAGTGTCGGCGATCTGCGCGTCGCCCGGCACAAGCTCAGACGCCTTTCGTGCCAGAGGCAGAACATCATTTGCCGATCCGCCGAGCGACATTGTCGCATACGCATAGCCGTTGAGCAGATCTGGATTCAGCGGCGCAACTTGCAAACCACGCGCATAAATATCCTGTGCAATTTTCATCTGGCCGGCGGCCAACCGCCAGTTGCCGGCCAGTCGAAAAGCCTCCGGCGACGATGCCGATGCCATCATCGGCTCCACGATTTCCAGCGCTTTATCGTAGCGCCCTTCAGCCGCAAGCAATCGCGCCAGCTCGAACCGGACAGCCGGGTTTGAGACCACCGCGGGTCTCGCATTTTCCAACACACGAACAGCCGAAGCGCCGTCGCCTCGCGCCGCCTTCACCTGCGCAAGACGAATCGCAATGGCGGCATCATTGGGAAATCTCGCCTGCGCCTGCTCCGCCATGGATTCCGCCGCCTTCAGTTCGCCGCGCTGCTGCAGCAACGCAGAGGCGTTAACATAGTTGACGGCTTGCGCGGCGTCGCCGGCGATCGCGTCCAGCGCCGCTTCGAGCGCCTCGTCCACGCGGCCCTCCAGATATGCCGCCGAACTTTTTTCACGCGCGGCCTCCGGCATTCGCAGCGCCTCGCCATAAAGCTTCGCCAGATATTGATGCACCTCGACGGCGTTCGGATAAACATCGGCCGCCTTTTCCATCGCCTCGATTGACGCGCCCGGATCCGTGTGCTCGCGGAAACGCGCCAGTGCGATCAGCGCCTCCAGGGGTGGTGGATCGCCACGCGCCGCCTCGCGATAAAAACTCTCCGCCTGCTTGCGATCATCGAGCAATTCAAACGCACGGCCCAAAATCAACAGGATCGGCGCGCCGCCGCCCTGAACATTCCGGCATCGCAGCGCCGCCTCCACCGCGTCGCGCGGACGTTTTTCCTCGAGCAGCAACTGCGCCTTCAGCCGCCACGTCTCGGTCCGGCGATCGTTGCGGATCAGCGATGCATCCACCGCCAGCAGCGCCGCGTCAATTCTCCCCGCGGCGTATTTTGCCGAGGCAAGCAGGTAATGCGCGACCGGCTCGTCGCGCCGCAGCGCCGCATATTTTTCCGCCGCGGCGCAGGCCTCCTTCGTCCGGCCCGCGGCAATCAGCGTCGCGATGTACACCCGCCGCGTGCCCTCCAAATCCGGACTGAAGGCCAGCGCCTGCTCGCAAAAATCAATCGCCTGCGGATACCAGCCGATGTCGAAATACAAATCCCCCAGCGGCATTCGCGACCAGATGGCCGGCGGCGTCGAGCGCCGCAGATTTTCCATTTCCATCGCTGCAAGCACCAGGTTCCCCTGGTGAAAATAGTCCGCCGCCGCGCCCAGTTGCGGGTCCGCGGGCCGCGTCGCAAACGTGCGATTGGTCGGCGTGCCGTCGAGCGGCGAAAGCGCGTTGCCCTCCACGCGCAGATCCAGGGCCGACGCCGGCGGAATGTACGGCAGCGAAATCCCGAAATAACCTTCCGTCGGCGCGAACACCGCGGCCGCAGCGCGCGCAGCCCACAGCGCCGCCGCGATATGAAAAACACGCTTCATCGGCCGTACATTATAGCGTAAATCCCGCGGTTTGAATATTTCCGCGTGAGTGACAGCGCCGCGGCCCCCGGTTATAGTGTTGTTGAAAAGCGATCCTCAGATGTTCCAATGATTGGAAAAGGCGGTCGCGGCAATTTCCAATCATTGGAAGTTGCGATGGTCGCGCCGGATTTCTTATGAGTCGCTGAAGTTCGAAAATGTCCCGATTTCTTGCCATGTTTTTGATTGCGGCGGCGGTGCTCACGCTGGCGGCGTGCGCGCCGCAGACCGCCGCCGAGCGCGCCTATTTCGAGCAGAAGCAGGAAGAAATCGAGGCCAAGCAAAGCCTCAAAAACAAACTCATCCAGACCACGCTCAAGGACACCGACATCATCAACATGGTTTCCTCCAACGCCGCGCCCGACAGCCTCGGCAACACCGACGACTGGATCAAGCGCCAGATCGGCTCCATCGAGGGACAAATCCTTTTCCCGCGTTGGAAAGTCCTGCGCCACGGCGAAACGAAATACGAAGTCCAATACGCCTTCAGCGTCATTGACGAACAGAACCGCATCGTGAAACGCGGCTACGCATGGGACGTGGACGCAATCATCAAGGTCGTCACGCTGCCGCGCGAAATGAAGTTCACCGAACAAGCGCCCGTGAGCATCGCGCCGACCATTGATAACAAACAGCGCCACCGCATCCGCGACGAAGAAGCCAGCATCGAATGATCCCGCGCCGCGCGTTCCATCGTGATCTGCTTGCATGGTTCGCCCGCAACCGGCGCGATCTTCCGTGGAGAAACAACCGCACGCCGTACCGCATCTGGATTTCCGAACTGATGCTCCAGCAGACCCGCGTTGATCAGGTCGAACCGTATTTTCATCGCTGGACCGAAAAATTTCCAACGCTCAAAAAACTCGCCGCCGCGCCGCTCGATGACGTTCTGAAAATGTGGGAAGGCCTCGGCTATTATTCCCGCGCGCGCCGCGCCCACGAAACCGCGAAATTTATTATCCGCGATTGCGGCGGAAAAATTCCGGACACACTCGACGGCCTGCTCGCGCTGCCCGGCATCGGCCCGTACACCGCCGCCGCCATCGGCAGCATCGCATTCGGAATTGATGCCGCGGTTGTTGATGGAAATGTCGCTCGCGTTCTGGCGCGCGCATTCGCGTTCAAGCGCGACACGAAATCGGCGGCCGGAAAAAAACAGATTCAGAAATGGGCCGACGAACTTCTGCCGCGCGGACGCGCCGGCGAATTCAACGAAGCGATGATGGAACTCGGCGCAACCGTCTGCCTGCCGCGGAATCCGCGCTGCGAAATTTGTCCACTCCGGAAAATCTGCCGCGCGTTCGCGCTCGGCGCGCAAGAGAAGTTCCCGGCCAAAATCGCAAAGAAACGGATTCCGCACAAACACGTCGGCGCAGCCGTCATCACGGATTCGCGCGGACGATTCCTGATCGCGCAGCGAAACCATGACGAAATGCTCGGCGGCCTCTGGGAATTTCCCGGCGGCACGCTGGAGCCAGGCGAAACCATCGAAGAATGCATCGCCCGCGAAATCCGCGAGGAACTCGGCTGCGAAATTTCCGTCGGCAAACACCTCGTCTCCGTGAAACACGCCTTCAGCCATTTCACGATGGATTTGCACGCACATCTAGCAAAGATTATCCGCGGTCGTCCGCGCGCGATTGATTGCGCGGCGATCAAATGGGCGAAGCGCGACCAACTGCGCCGTTTTGCATTCGGCTCAGCCGATCAGAAAATAATCAGCGCCATCGAGGCATCGAAATGAAAACACGCACATTTATCGGATTTGGTCTCGGCCCGATTCAAAGCGGGCTTTTTCTGTTCGAGGCGTTTCGTTCGCAGAACTTCGCCCGGTATGTTGTCGCCGAAATTGATCCTGCGCTTGTCGAGGCGGTTCGCAGCGGCGGCGGGATAATCTCGGTCAACATCGCGCACGCGGACAGGATCGAGTCGGCGGAAATCTCCGGCATCGAAATCCTGAATCCGCGCGAGCCGCGCGACCGCGACGAACTGATCGCTGCGATTGCCTGTGCTGACGAAATCGCGACCGCGCTTCCGTCCGTCGCATTTTATGACCGCGGCGATGCGGCTTCCGCCGTGTCCTGTCTCGCGGATGGATTCGTCCGCCGCGATGCGAAGAAACAAGCGGTCATTTATACGGCGGAAAACGACACGCGCGCCGCCGAACATCTCGCAAATCATCTCGGAGAAAAGCTCCCGACGTCATTCCAGATTCTCAACACGGTCATCGGAAAAATGTCGGGCGGCGTCACCGGTTCGGAAGCGATCAAGCGACTCGGCCTCGTGCCGATGACGACCGATTACGGCCGCGCCGTGCTCGTAGAGGCTTTCAACCGCATCCAAATTTCCAAGATTCATTTGCCGGATTTCCAGCGCGGAATTTCCGTTTTCGAGGAAAAAGAAAATCTCGGCCCGTTCGAAGACGCGAAACTTTATGGCCACAACGCCGTGCATGCGCTGCTGGGCTATCTCGCGCACGAACGCAACCTGGCCACGATGGACCAGGTGCGAAGCTACAAGAAGTTGCAGGGGATTGCGCGAGGTGCATTCCTCGAAGAATGCGGAGCGGGTTTGCGAAAGAAGCACGCGGATGCCGATCCGCTTTTTTCCGAAGCGGGCTGGACGAGCTATGCCGACGATTTGCTCATTCGCATGACAAATCCTTTCCTGCGCGATTCCATCGCCCGCGTCATCCGCGATCCGCAGCGCAAGCTCGGCTGGGACGACCGGCTCATCGGCGCGATGCGACTGGCGCTGGCGGCCGGCGTAAAGCCCGAGCGTCTCTCACGGGGCGCGCGCATTGCGATGAAGTTCGGAAATATTTCCGACGTTCGCAATCTGTGGCCGGAACAGATAAGGAATGCAGGCGAAGCGGACGAAGTCGTCGCTTTGCTGGGTGAATGACGCGATATGAAATTAGTTGCAATTATGGCTGCGTGGCTGGTGTCGGTGTTTGCGCTCATGGCCGCCGATGATTCGCGGATAATCCTGCTGGAAACAAAGGACGCGAAGATCGAAGGCGGGGGGCGCTACGATGACACCAATGGTTACAAGTGCATCCGCGACTGGAAAACCACGAACGTCGTCGCGCGCTGGAATTTCGATGTGCCGGCAAAAGGATCGTATCGCGTGCTGCTGACCTATGCCTGCCCCCGCGATGGCGACGGCTCCGAAATCGAGGTGAATGTCGGCACGCAGCGCGCCAACGGCCTCACGGAATCCACCGGCAACTGGACGACATTCAAGGAATTTGATCTTGGCCCGGTGCTGCTGCGCAGGCCGGCTGCGACGGAGTTGAGCGTGAAGGCGACGCGCGCCGCCCACGGCAGCGTCTGGGATTTGCGCTCGGTGAAACTTGTGCGCGAGGAATGAGCATGAAGCGATTTTTTCCAATCATTGGAAGTTGCGCCGCGATGGTTTTCCAATCATTGGAAACTTCCGCGCAGGAGCGGATCGCGCGGCCATCCCCGGAAATTATCGCGGTGTTCAAGCTGGCGACGAATTACACGAAGTGCGTGCTCGTCGAGAGCTTCCCGGTGGTCGCGTCGGCGAAGGTTTCGGATTTCGCGGTGCTGGAGGCCGCCTATCTGATCCGACAGGAGATCGGAAATTACCGGCCGGAAATTCTGCGCGCGATGGCGAAGAACAACGTACGCCTCGTCGTGATGGCTTCGACGGAGATGACGACGGATATTCCGGAGCACAGCGACCTGACGCCGGCAAAATACTGGAACCGCCGCGCGCGCGGCCTCGGCGCGACGGTGGCGCGGCCGGCCGTGAGTTGCGCGGAGGAAAATCTGCTGTGCCTGCCGGGCGACCCGTACTGGCAGGAGAATATTTTGATCCACGAGTTCGCCCACGCGATTCACGAGATGGGCATGTGCACCGTAGACCCGACGTTCGACGGGCGGCTCAAGGCGGCCTACCAGCACGCGAAGACCAACGGGCTTTGGAAGGGAACCTATGCGATGCAGAACCGCATGGAATATTGGGCCGAGGGCACGCAGTCGTGGTTCGACACGAACCGCGCGAACGACAACGACCACGGGCCGATTGACACGCGCGACAAATTGAAACCGTACGATCCCGACCTCGCGAAGTTGCTGACGGAAGTTTATGGCGAACGGCCATGGCGCTACCAGCGGCCCGCGAAACGGCCCGAATCGGAGCGCGCGCATCTTGCCGGGCTCGACGTCGCAAAGTTCGCGCCCTTTCAATGGCCGAAGGAAGCGCCGCGGCTCGACAAGCAGGGCGAGGCGCTGGCGTGGCTGCCGGCCGACAAAATTCCGCCGGCATCGCCGCGCGAAAGCGGCAAGGCCAGCGGCATCAATTTCATCAACCGGCGCGACAAGGTCGTTTCCGTGTACTGGCTGGATTTCGACGGGAAGCGAAAGCATTATGCAGACATCCGGCCCAGGCTTTCGGAATTGTTGGCCACGTTTCCCGGCCACGTCTGGATCGTCTCGGAAGGCGACAAGGATCTCGGCGCGGTCGTCGCGACGGAAGAGACCGGGCGCGTGGAAATCAAGTGAGCGACAAAAGGAGAAATATGAAAATGAGAACGGTGCTTCCAATCATTGGAATTCTGGCGGCGGCATTTTTCCAACCATTGGAAAGTTTCGCGGCCGAGAAGAAATTGTTCGATGGCGAGACGCTCGCGGGCTGGGAGGGCAATACGAACCTCTGGCGGGTCGAGAACGGCGCGATCGTGGCCGGGTGGATTAATCGCCTACAGCCGCGCAATGATTTTCTGGTGACGACGCAGGAGTTTCATAATTTTCATCTGCGCCTTCAGTTCAAACTCGAGGGCACGAATGGTTTCGTCAACGGCGGAGTGCAATTCTGGTCGCAGCGCATCACAAACAGCTTCGAAATGATCGGCTATCAGGCCGACATTGGCGAGGACTACTACGGCGGCCTCTATGATGAAATGCGGCGAAAGAAGGTTCTTCAAATGCCGTCGAAGAGGCTTCAGAAGAAGCTGGTGACGGCCGGCGATTGGAATGAATACCAGATTCGCGCACAAGGAGGCCACATCGAGGAATGGCTCAACGGCGGAAAGACCGCGGACTACGCCGAAACCGAGCAGAATATTCCGACGCGCGGAAAATTGGGCCTGCAAATCCACGGCGGCGCGTACACGAAAGTCCAGTACCGCAAAATCCTGATCGAAGAACTGCCGTAAGGCGTCACTTCACTTCAATCGCATGCGAACCGGCGGCGAGGTTTTCAATTTCGCTTCGACTGCCGGCGGATTTCCCGTCAACGCTGACATCGCCGGTGCGCGGCAGAATCACCCGCGTCCTGGTTCCTGCGGGCGTTTCGATTTTCATGCTGAACGATTTTCCATTCTCGATGGCGACGGAAACATCGCCGCGCGGCGTCGGCATCGTCAGGCTCGCCCGGGCGAGTTTGCCTGCGCGCGGCTGGATGACGATTTCGCTGAAGCCCGGCGATGCCGGACGAATGCCGATGAGCCGACGCGCGATGATGTTGGCGGGCGCGGCGCCCCATGCGTGATTCCACGTCAGGTTCGGTTTGAATTTCGGGTCCCACGCTTCGAGCGTCACGGTCGAGCCGAGATCAATCATGTGCCGCCAGCTTCGTTCGTTCGTCGCCGTCAGCAGGCCGATCGCGTATTCCGCCTCGCCATTTTCGAAGAGCCCGTCGAGCAGGTATTGCGCGCCATAAACGCTGCACGCCATGCCGCGCGACTTGATGAACTCGATGACGCGCGGACGATTCGCGGCGGGTACGAGGCCGAACGCGAGCGGGAACAAATTCGCGTGGAGCGAAACGTGGTCGCACCCTTCGCCGTCGCGATAGATCCCGGTCTTCGCGTCGAAGAACGCGCGCTGGAACGATTCCGTCGCACGAGCGGCGCGAGCGCGAAAATCTTTCGCATCGTCGGCGTGACCGGTGGCCTCGGCGAGCACGGCGAGCCGTTTCAAACTTTCGATGTGGAATGCGTTGACGACCGTGTTCACCTCGGGACCGACCTGCTGGCCGCGCTTCGGGTCCTTCACTCCGTTGCCATAGCCGTCGCGCTCGGCGTTCGGCCAGTCCACGATGCCGTAGGATTTCAGCAGACCATCAGGCCGCGCGCGATCGAGCAGCAGTTTCTTCTTCAGCTCGTCATAGTTCTTTGCCGCGAGTTCCGGGCTGCCGGTCCATTCGTAGTCGGCGTGAGCGATGAAGATCATGTGGAACGCCCACTCAGTCGGCCAGGTCGAATACTTCACGAGCTGGTTGAACGTGTTTCGCGCACAGCCGTATTCCGGCGCGACGGCGTAATGGCTCATCTGGTTGATGAACGCGTCGGCCTCGTAGGCGAGCCGCTCGCGCTCGCCATCAATGTAAATTCCGAACGCGCTCGTCGCCTCCATGCTCCAGCGGCATAGATTCCAGACATCGTCCAGCCCCGGATCTGATGACGAGAACTCCGCGGTCGCACGCGCACCGCCGAAGACCGCCTCGCGCCGGATCGCGTCAGCTTTCAGTTCGAACGGCAGCCCCTCGATTTCGACCGCGCGGAACGGTGTCACCTCGCCAATCGTTGCCGGCATCTTCACGACATTCGCCCCTCCGTGTTGCTTCTTCGTTGGGATTTCCAGTCGCGCCCATGAGCCGGGCTTCAGCGTCAGCGAAAGTTGGCGATAGTTCACGCTGCAGCCCGGCGCACGATCAACGCGGCCGTCTTTTGTCAGCTTCTCGCCGACGCGAACGACGACGCTTGTCGCCACGGAATTCTCCGGCGCGCGGATTTCAAGCCAGCCATAGGCCGTGCGCGAGAAATCCGCAAACCAGCATCCATCGGCGAGGCGCTGCACCTTGTCTGGCGCGGAGGATTCCGCGTGGGGTGCGGCAACTCCCCGCAGAGTGATCAGGACAACGAGTACAATCAGGTTTCGACAGGTCGTTTTCATGCGCGCCCACATAGCATGGCGCGCGTCCTTTGTCAGCGCGCGGATCGCGGAGATGGAGGTGGCAACACGAGCGCCTTCGCGCCTGCTACACGATCGCTTCTTTCGCCGCGTCCCACCGAACCACCCGCTGCTGGCGGAAAGACTCGATGGACATCAGATAGGTCGCCGTCTCGATGAACGCCTCGTCCACGCCGCACTTGGGCGTGCCGCGGCTGCGGACGCAGTTGAAGAAATCTTCAAGATGGTTCGGCTGCTTCGGCGTCTTGCCGACCACGTAACCCTTCGGCAGGTCGGTCCGGTCGTTGTGTCGCTCGGGCGTGATCGTGAAGCTCGTCGCGTCGTGCGCGATGCCGTCGAATTTCAGCGACGCATCCTTTCCGCAGACTTCGATGGGTTGGCCGACGCCGCTATTCATGCAGCCGGTGAACGTGACGGTCCGACCGAGTTTTTCGAAATGATAATTAGCCGTCCATGTGTCGGGAACTTCGCGGTCGTCCTTGAGCAGCGCGTTGACGCCCGTGCATGAGCACGTGTCGGGAACGCCGTGGCCCATGAGGTACTGGACGAGATCGAGCTCGTGCGAGAGCAGGTCGCCGGCCTGGCCCGTGCCGTATCGCCAGTAACAGCGCCAGTGCCAGAAATGCCGCTCGTTGAATGGAATCTTCGGCGCGCTGCCGAGCCACGCGTCCCAGTTCAAATCCTTGATAACCTGCGCGGGATCGGGGTGCTCCCACTGCGAATAGTAGCCGTACCAGCGCCAGATCGGGTGCGCCATGTCGTTGTTGCCGAACCGGCCCGTGCGGATGAGCGTGACCGGGCCGAGGATTCCGCTGGCGATGACTTCCTTCGCCTGCAACGAACACGTGCTCTGCCGCGCCTGGTGGCCGAGTTGGAAAACGGTCTTCGAACCCTTCAACGCGGCACGCATCAGCTTCGCCTCATCGATCGTGTGCGCAAAACCTTTTTCGCAGTAGATGTCCTTGCCGGCCTTCACCGCATCGAGAACCATCTGGCAGTGCCAGTGGTCCGGCGCGGAAATCACAACCGCGTCAACGTTCTTGTCGGCGAGCAGCTCGCGATAGTCCGCGTAGGTTTTCACGTCGGGATTCTTGCAGCGCTCGACGCCCTTCTTCCGGTGCGGGCCGTACACGTCGCAGATCGCCGTCATCTTGATGCCGTCAACATTGACGAGCCCGTTGAGCAGATCGCCCCCGCGCGTGCCGAGTCCGATCTGGCCGACGTTGATCGTTTCATTCGGCGCCTTCGCGCTGAGAATGTTTGGCGCGAAGACCGAGGCTGCTGCCAGCGTGGTTGCGGCCTTGCCGGTGGTACTGATGAATTCACGACGGGTGAGGTTTGCCGATATGTTCATGTTCGTCTCCTGTTCACCTTTTGCGGTGGTTTATTGGCCGCGGATTGAACACCTCCGCGAATCAGAAAACAAGTCCGGCCCGGAATTTTCCAATGATTGGAAGTTTGCGCACCCGTGTTTTCCAATCATTGGAAACTTTCGTCGCAGATTCGTTGCGCGGCCGCCGCCGATGAATGGTACTTTGTCGCGCCGATGACCGCGCTCTGCGGCATCGCTCTTGCGAGGACGAAGAATGACTTTCAGCGAATTGGGAATGCCGCAGCCGTTGATCGCGGCGCTGGCGAAACAGGGAATCACCGAACCGATGCCGAGCCAGGTCGCGGCGCTGCCGGTGCTGCTGGCGGGCAAAAACGCGTACATCAATTCCGAGACGGGAACCGGCAAGACGCTCGCCTATCTGCTCCCGCTGTTCTGCCGCATCGACCCGAAGCAGGAGGCGACGCAAATCGTCATCGTCGCGCCGACGCACGAACTCGCCATCCAGATCCAGCGGCAGTCCTGCGACCTTGCGCAAAATGCGGCGATGCCGATCCGCACGCTGCTGCTGATCGGCGGCACGTCGCTCGACCGGCAGATCGAGAAGCTGAAGAAGAAACCGCAGATCGTCGTCGGCTCGCCGGGCCGCATCCGCGAACTCATCGCGATGGGCCGGCTGAAACCGCACACCTTCAAAAGCATCGTCGTTGACGAAGCCGACCGCCTGCTATGCGACGAAAGCCTGGAGTCCGTCCGCAAGATCATCCTCGCCGCGCCGCGCGAACGGCAGCTTGTCTTCGTTTCCGCGACCGAGCAGCCGGAGAGCGCCAAAGAAATCGCCGCGCTCGCGCCGGACGTCGTCATGCTCCAGACCTCGGCCGCGCCGGTGAACGAAAACATCGAGCACCTGTTCCTCGTCTGCGAAGAGCGCGACAAACCCGAACTGTTGCGCAAATTGATCCACGCGATGAATCCCGACCGCGCCATTGTCTTCGTCCATCGCAACGAGACCGCCGAAATCGTCGCGTCCAAACTCGCGCATCACAAAGTGCCCGTCGCCGACCTCCACGGCGCCTACGAAAAGAACGACCGCAAGGAAGCGATGGACGCCTTCCGCGCCGGCCGCGTACAGGTGCTCATCGCCTCCGACATCGCCGCGCGCGGCCTCGACATCGCGGGCGTCACGCACATCTTCAACCTCGACGCGCCCACGCAGAGCAAGGCGTATCTCCACCGCGTCGGCCGCACCGCCCGCGCCGGCGCGAAAGGCGTCGCCGTCTCGCTCTTCACCGAACCCGAAACCCGCCTCGTCCGCCGCTACCACTCCGAACTTGGCATCGCCATGACGGAAATCGGCCTCCGCGAAGGCCGCGTCATCCCGGCAGACGACACCCCCCTGAAGCCGGCGTGACGGCCCGGCAGGTCTGCCGGGAGCGCCGGTCACCGACCGGCTTCTGTTGATCCTGCCGGGAGCGCCGGTCACCGACCGGCTTCTGTTGATCCTGCCGGGAGCGCCGGTCACCGACCGGCTTCTGCTGGAAAACAGCCGGGCAGTGCCCGGCGCTCCATTTGTGCGCGCGCACAAAAGATGATTGCGCCCCGGAGGGGCGCGGGAGACTCCGCCGCCCCTGCCGGGGCGGATGATGATTTCTCGTTTGACCGTTCCGGTGGTTCACGCCAACGGCGTGAAAAGCCTTCAGCCCGGGGTTGGCCGTCTGCGGCCTACCCCGGGAGGACGAAAACAAACATCACACAACCCCGACGGGGTTGCAGCCCGGGCTTCGACCCTTTCAGGGTCGTTCCATGAAATAGGATGATGATTTCATTTGCGCGTTTTCCCAGGGTAGCTCGAAGACTCGCAACCGCTGGGCTGGAGGCTATCAACCCCGTTGGGGTTCTTCACCGCTTCGTCTTTCGCCCGCCATTCGTCGTGTTCCCATCCTCGCGAGCTTCGGGCGAATCTTGGCCGGCGGCGGGTTGGCCGTTTGAGTATTCCGTTATAGGTCCGCCTCCAACACCGTGAACAAATCCGGTAGTCGGATTCCCGCCAATTCCAGCGGTAGTACTGATCTCCACGTCGCCATCGGCAAACCGATAAAGGAGTGAGCATGTAGTCGGTCGCGACGTGCGGGTAAGGCCATTTGTCCAGTCGAGAATCAGAGTCGAGAACGGTCGTAGAATCGTATAGTTGGTGCCTAGCATTGAAATCACCTGTTTGACCGGCATTCCGTTTGTTGCAAATGTACGGGCAATTTCGATTTTCGTTTGAAGTCGCGTCGCGTTATCCCGCCACCTTGCAAGCGCACTGTTGGTCACTTCCTCCGATGAGGCGTATCCGGTTGTCGCAGCAACTGCCAAAATGATCATCAGAATATTCATGAATGTGATTTAGCCACCAAGTGATTGTCTTGTTTTCAGGATATCCGCGGTTTGGCTGGCTATCTGATTCCAGCTATCCGCCCTCTCCACGGGAATATCAAGTTCCGTCCGGTCACACGGTCCACCATCACCGCTGCGTCTTTCGCCCTTCTTCCAATGATTGGAACAGATCGTGGCGGGAGTTTCCAATGGTTGCAAGTGCGGAGGCGAGCGGAAAACCTGAAACCGGAAACCTGAAACCTGAGTCCGAAATCTTCCGTCCTCTACCCTCCGTCCTCCGTCCTCTGATGGGATCACGCGCCGATTTCGGTGCTCATCAGCAGGCCGCTGACGAAATGCAGGATCGTGTAGCCGCCTTCGAGGCGCGGCACCATGATGTCCTGCGTGACGCCGCGCGTGGGCCGCCAGGCCTTGCTCGCGTC